>JAZKYM010000035.1:0-12344 GCA_045612165.1 Vescimonas sp. | reverse complement strand
GAATCTTCCCCCGGGCGCAAAAAGGCCGGGATGCCTTTTGCCCTCCTTACTTTTATTATTAGCGGAAGCAGACAGGTGCAGGAATCATATCCTCCGTCGTCTCCTGGAAGGGATAGAAGGGTGCAGGGATATTCCGGAAGGGCAGCGTCTTGAGTTCCACACCGGCAGCACCGGGGGTAATGGCGTTGCAGATCAGGGCGCTGATGGGCTCGTAGGCGGCGCGGAAAGAAGTACAGGCCTTCATATCCACCAGACGGCACAGCGTAGGCTCGATACCGGTGCTGCGGTAGAACTGGGGATCGCGGCAGCTGGCACCGTTGCAGTTGACCAGAATCATCAGCTGGCCGGCCTGCAGCACGACAGCCGGACCCATGGTGGAATTCACACCGCGGCTGGCAGGGCCTTCCAACACGAAGTCGCCCTGATGCAAACTCTTGACCACGCAGTCCTTCACTTCCACGGGGCTGCTGAGGGACGGAGCCACCGTGCCGCCCAGCACGAAGTCGGCTTTGGCGCCCACGCCCAGAGCGAATGCCTTTTCCACGGCAGGAACATCCACCACCGTTACGGCCGCGCGCATGGTGTCGCGGTAGGGCAGCAGATAGCGCAGCACCTCAGCGCTGTCGCCGGCAGAACCTGCGCCGACGGAGTCGGAGGAATCCACCAGCACCACAGGCTTGTCTTCCTTATTGTCGATGGCGGCCTGCACCACCTCTTCGATGGTCCACAGCTTGGGGCCTTGCAGCTCTTCACGCAGAGCAAACTCGTCTTTTGCCAGATCGGCGGCCACAGCAATGGCCTTTTCCTCCGTCTCGGCAGCCACCAAAATGGCAGAACCGGTCACATCCACGTCCAGCCAGGGCTGCACCTGGAAGATGGAGAAATCCACGATCTCACCGGCATCTACCAAATCGAAAGCCTTCTGCATCAGCTGCTTCAAGCCTCCCTTTTCCGTGGTATAGCCGTGGGCAGGTGCCATCTGGGGCAGCGTTGTCCACGCCATTTTGGCACCCTTGCCTTCCACCTTTTGGATTGCCAGACGGGCAGCGCGGCTGCCCACACGGTAGAAGTCCAGATGAGGATAGGTCTGATAGCCGCAGATATAGTCGGCTGCGCGCATCATACGCTCGGTTACGTTGGCGTGCAGGTCGCAGGAGGCGGCGATCACGGTGTCCTCACCCACCGTTTCGCGGATGGCCGTCAGCACGTCGCCGCACACATCGTTGGACGCATCGGACTGGGTCGCACCATGCAGGCAGACCAGAACGGCTGCAACCGGCATGGCTTCACGCAGCAGGGCCAGATTCTCCTCCAGAAAACGGTCCACCACACTCTGCTGCACCGCACCGCCGCTGTTGGCACCGATATCCAGACCGCCCACCACGGAATAACCGCTTTCCTCGGCCACGTTTACCATGCCGCCCAAAGCGGATTTTGCGCCGCGGATAGACTTGATGAGCGCATCACCGCTGCCGGCGCTGCGGTGGGTATAATCTTCCCACGTAGAGGGAATGGGGTTAAAAGATGCCGTCTCCTGATGGATTCCGCAAATAAAAATAGGTTTTTTCATGCGATCGACCTTCTCCTCTTGCGCAGTGCGCATTTTGATAGCTACAGTATGGCACCATTTTCTTTTTTCGTCAATGAAATTTACCGCCAAAACAGCGTCACCCTTTTTATATCATTTTACAAAAACGATTGCTTTTCCCCTTCTTTTGCCGTATTCTGTAGGCATCAGAAAGGAGGGGCTTTCATGCATACTTCCCCCTATACCATCGGCGTGGATTTTGGCACGCTCTCGGCCCGCGCTGTACTGGTCGACAGCCGTGACGGCCGCATTCTGGCCTCTGCCGAATGCGCCTATTCTCACGGTGTAATCAGCGAAAAACTTCCCGATGGCGCAACACTACCGCCCCAGTGGGCACTGCAAGTTCCCACCGATTATCTGGACGCACTATGCCATACCGTTGGCACCGTGATGGAGCAAAGCGGTATCGCACCGGACGCTGTGGCAGCCATCGGTTTTGATTTTACTTCCTGCACCGTCCTGCCCACCGATGAACAGGGCACACCCCTTTGTCAGCTGCCCGGCGGTCAGGCACAGCCTCACGCATACGCCAAACTATGGAAACATCACGCTGCACAGCCGCAAGCGGCGCGCATTGAGGCGATGGCTCATCAAATGGGCGAGCCGTTCCTGCAGCGTTACGGCGGCCGCATTTCCTCCGAGTGGACCTATCCCAAACTGCTGCAAATTCTGGAAGAAGCGCCGGAAATCGCCCGGTGCACCAACATCTTCCTCGAAGCCGGCGACTGGCTCACCTGGCAATTAACCGGTCAACTGCGGCGCAACACCTGTGCCGCCGGTTTTAAGCAGTTTTGGGCTTCGGACGGCGCGCTGCCTTCCGACGATTTTCTTGCCGCCCTCCACCCCGACTTCCCCGCGCTGTGCCGCCGCGTGCTGCGCGGTCAGGTTCTCTCCCCGTGGGAACGTGTCGGCACATTGACAGACATGTGGGCGCAGCGTCTGGGACTGAGCACCAGCACCGCAGTGGCCGCCGGCATTATTGACGCTCACGCCGCTGTCATCGGCGCCGGTGTTTACCGCCCCGGACAGGTACTGCTGATTGCAGGAACTTCCGGTTGTCAGCTGATGCTGGACAGCCGCGCTGTCTCCGTGCCAGGTATTTGCGGCTACGCTAAAGACTCTGTGGTCCCCGGCTTGTACGCCTATGAGTCCGGCCAGCCCTGCGTGGGCGATATGTTCGACTGGTTTGTGCGCCGCTGTGCGCCGGCAGATGACACTGCTCAGGCGCAAAGTGCCGGCGTCTCCATCCACCAACTGTTGACGGAAAAGGCTGCCACCCTGACACCCGGCCAAAGCGGTCTGGTGGCGCTGGATTGGTGGAACGGCCAGCGCTCCCCCTTTGTGGACGATGATTTAAGCGGCGTGATGCTGGGTCTGACGCTGCACACGAAGCCCGAGGAACAGTACCGTGCCCTGCTGGAGAGTTCCGCTTACGGCGTGCGGCTGATCTTTGACACTTACCGCAAAGCAGGACTTCACATCAACGACGTTTACGTCTGCGGCGGCATCGCCCAGAAGAACCGGCTGATGATGCAGATTTACGCCGATGTGCTGGGCTGCGGCGTTCATCTCTCTTCCAGCGATCAGGCCTGTGCTTTGGGCGCGGCCATTCTGGCTGCCGCGGCCGGTGGCTGCCACGAAAGTCTCGAGGCGGCGATAGATGTCATGGCTGCCGCTCCCGAGGCAACCGTCTTGCCCATCGCCACTCACTGCGCCACCTATGACCAACTCTACGAGATCTACGCCGATTCTGCTCAATACTTCGCCCTGCAAAGTGACACGCTGCACCGGCTGATGGCTTTGCGCCGCGGAAAGGGCTCTGTATGAAAAAGATTCACATCTTTGACATGGACGGCACACTGATCAACTCCATGCCCCATGTTCTGGGCAGCATTTTGCAGGTTTTGGAGGAAGACCGTATCTCTTACACCCCTGAGCTGATCGACACTCTGATTCCGCTGGGCTATCCCAAAACCGCAGAGCTGTTTCAGACCATGGGCGTGAAGGGTACCATCGACGAGATCGTGGGACGGTTTATGGATCTTTTGTATCAGGCATACGCCAACCACATTCCCCTCAAGCCCGGAGCCGAGGCCTATCTGCGCAAACTGAAAGAGCAAGGGAAATCCCTGTGTGTACTGACCGGCAGCCCCCATCTGCTTACCGATGTGTGCCTGCAGCGCAACGGCATTTTCGACCTCTTCGACCACGTCTGGTCGGTGGACGATTTCGGTCACTGCAAAGATGAGACCATCATCTACCATCAGGTGGTTGATCTGCTGGGCTGCTCCCGGAATGAGATCTGCTTTTATGACGACAACCTGATCGCCTGTACCACCGCCGTCAGCGCCGGTTGGTACACCTGCGCCGTCAACGACGGGCAGAGTGAGGAAACCTCCGCCGCGCTCAGGGCCGCCGCCAATGACTACATCTCTTCTTTCGAAGCTCTGTAATCCTTTCTTCTATCTGATCCCGCAGGTGTGCAGCCGAAACGCTGCACACCTGTTTTTCATGCTGCCGACACCGTGCGACCTCTTTTTTCTCTCCTGAAAGCTATACTGGGGAAAACAATGAAAAGGAGAGATTTGATGAAACGCTTCTTCTTCGCAGCAGCACTGTGTGCCGTCCTTTTTTTCTCCACAGTAACTGCCAACGCCACGCAGGTGCCAGTGGCAGCCTGGATCTATGAGGGAAATGAGAAAGTGGCGCTGGCCGGAGCCTCTTTCGCGCTCAGTGCCAGCCCCGATGAAATTGGGCATACTATCTTAACCACCGACGAAACGGGCCGTCTGGTCTTCAGCGATTTATCGGAAGGCACCTATTATCTCCACCAAACATCCGCGCCCGGCCTTTACCGCCCGCTGGCTCATCCCCTGCAGCTGCAACTGGCCGCCGACGGCTCGCTGCGCGTAGAAGGTACCCCCACAGATGAAGTCTCCGTGCTTCATCGCAGCGGTTCACCGGTTCTTCTGGCTGTGGCCTTGCTCGTCTCTCTCCTGCCCATGGTGGTGCGGTTGATCTGGGTACACAAGCGCGAAAATAAATGATAATTATTTTCGTTAGTGTGGCATTTATCACAGACAGTCTCTTCTTTTTGCGATAGAGTATAATCATCAAAGGAACACAACACACTTCATCTTATCAATCATCAGGAGGAATTCACTATGAAGTTTTATATTTGCGAAGTCTGCGGTAATATCATCACCCACGTCAATGCCAGCGGTGTCCCCGTTTTCTGCTGCGGCCAGAAAATGCGCGAGCTGATTCCCGGCACGGTCGATGCCTCTCAGGAAAAGCACGTGCCTGTCTACCGCGTAGAAGGCAATCTGGTTCACGTCAAGGTTGGCAGCGTGGAGCATCCCATGCTGGCCGAGCACTCCATCCAGTGGGTGGCTGTGGAATCCCGTCAGGGCGTTCAGATCAAATATCTCCAGCCCGGCCAGGCTCCCGAAGCCAGCTTCGCACTGGCAGATGGCGACGAACTGGTAGCCGTGTACGAATACTGCAACCTCCACGGTCTGTGGAAGGCATAAGGAGCGCACGATGAAAGTCACGCTGAATCCCGACACCGAAGTTGTCAATCATATCCGTCAGGGTCTGGAACGAACCGGCGGCTACTGTCCTTGCCGCTTGGCCAGGACCGAAGAAAACAAGTGCATGTGTCAGGAATTCCGTGACCAGATCAAAGATCCCGACTACGAAGGTTTCTGCCACTGCCTGCTGTACTACAAAGAGAAGTAAAGGAGTGCCCATCATGGCTGAAATCAACATTACCGGCAGTAATTTTGCATCCGAAGTGCTGCAAAGCGATATCCCCGTTCTGGTGGACTTCTGGGCCCCTTGGTGCGGCCCGTGCCGCATGCTGGCGCCTGCCATCGCACAGATCGCCGAGGAATACAACGGACGGGTCAAAGTGGCCAAGATCAACGTTGATGACGTGCCCGAGCTGGCGATCCAGTTTGGCGTTGTCAGTATCCCCACTGTCAAGGTCTTCCGCAACGGCGTATGCACTGCCTCTGTTGTGGGTCTGCGCCCCAAAGAAGAGCTGGAAGCTCTGATCCGATAAGCAAAACATCCGGTATGGCGTACCATACCGGATGTTTTTTTCGTTTTCTTGTTAAAATTGCACAGGAAACAGCGTCGATTTTTGGTTGCTGGCGGATATTTGTTTACACAAATATCCGCTATTATGTGATACAATGGTTATATTAAGCAAAAGGAGTTTCGTTCATGTTGATTGAAAAGCACAGCAGTATCCGTTTGAGAGATCTATCCCAGCCCCAGCACACCTTGCCGGAACAGGCTGAGCTGGCTCAGGGCATGGTTCGGGTGAACCATCTGTACCGCAGTGCTCTGAAAATGGCCGTAGCCCAGTTGGAAATTCTGGACGAAGAGTTTGCCACCATGTACGACCACTCCCCTATCCACCACATTGAGTACCGCATCAAGACGCTGGAGAGTATCAGCGAAAAATTGCAGCGCCGCGGTTTTGATGTGACCATTGACAACATCTTCGCCCATATTCAGGACGTAGCCGGTGTGCGAGTCATCTGCAATTATCTGGACGACATTTACTATGTGCGCCGCCTTTTGACCCGAACCGAGTCATTCGGCATTCAGCGCGAAACTGACTACATCAAAAGCCCCAAAGAAACCGGTTACCGCAGTCTCCACCTGATTCTGGACGTGCCCATCGTTATCTCCGAAGGCACGCTGCATCTGCCGGTGGAAGTGCAGCTGCGCACCATCGCCATGGATATGTGGGCAAGTCTGGAACACGAGCTGCGCTATAAATCCGACCGCAACTTCTCCGAAAGCGATGCCTCCCGTCTGCGGCTGTGCAGCGACGCCATCAGCGAGATCGACCGGGAAATGCAGCGCATCTATCTGGGTGAAAAACCGGAATACGAGATGTGACCCTTTTCAAGAAAGGAGCACCAACATGGAACCTCTGTTTATCAACCAGTATGCTCGGGACGAGTCGGTCACGAAGGAATACCATAACGCCCACTATTCCTCCCCCTTCTTTTTGGTCCTCTACGTCTTTGTCGGCATTACTTTCATCCTCAATCTCGTTCTGGCGTTTATCACTCACACCACCTATACCAGCCTGCTTCCCTTGTTGATTGCGCTTATCGCTTTCTTTTCCATTCGCCGCTACCGCATCTCCATCGCCCTCAAACGGGATAAAGAGCAGTTCGGCCAGCCGCCCACCATCGTCTGTGAAGTCAGCGAAACCGGCATCCGCATCGGCAGCAACGGCCTTTTTTCTCAGGAGGTTCCCTTCTGCGAAATCCGCCACGCCAGGGAAACCAAGCACCTGATTCTCCTGACCTCCCGGTCCCGGTTGCTGTACATCCTCCACAAAGACGGCTTTGTCAAAGGAACTCTCCCCGAATTCAACCGCTTTCTGTGGGAGAAAAAAGTCCGTTTTAAGTGAGTTTTTCCGGCACACCACCGCCGGAGGGTAATTTTCTCAACAAAAAAGCCGGAGGAAGTTTCCTCCGGCTTTTCATTTTGCTTTTGTTTCTTATGGTTTCAGCCGCCAATAGTGCCAAAAGCACTGACACCCAGCACACTGAGAAGACCCATGATGCAGCCTGCCAGCAAAACGCCGCCCACGCAGGCCAGCACGCTCTTTTTGAAGTCCATATCCAGCAGGCTGGCCGCCAATGTACCGGTCCATGCACCGGTGCCGGGCAGCGGAATACCCACAAACAGCAGCAGCGCCCAGTACAGGCCGCGGCCTGCTTTGGCCTGCAGCTTTTCGCCGCCCTTATGGCCCTTTTCCAGAAAGAACGTAAACACCTTGCCGATCACCGGCTTGTCTGCGCCCCATTCCAACACGCGGCGGGCAAAGAAAAAGATGATCGGCACAGGCAGCATGTTGCCCACAATGGCGATGAGGAACGTCAGCCACAGTGGAAGGCCAAACATCACGCCATAGGGAATCGCGCCGCGCAGCTCGATCAGCGGCACCATGGATACCAGAAATACCGTCAGACAATGTTGTACAGTGGTCATAATTTCTCCTTTTTCTCTCTTAATCCACCGCGTACTTGCGGGCAAACAGTTCATAGTTGGCAGCATAGTCGGCATTGCCGGTACGCACCGTGTCCAGATAGCCGTGCAGATCCAGACGCTCATAGCGCATCTCCAGCACGCAGCCGGCGATATTGGAGCAGTGGTCAGCCACACGTTCCAGATCGGTCAGCAAATCGGACCAGACAAAGCCTGCCTCGATGGAACACTCGCCGCGCTGCAAGCGCAAAATGTGGCTGCCGCGCAGTTTCTCCTTCAAATCATCCACTACCTGTTCCAACGGCTCCACCAGAGCGGCTGCCGTCAGGTCTTTATGGACAAACGCCTGCACGGCAAGTGCCACCACTTCGTCCACAGCGGCAGTCAGCTGCCGGAGCTCTGCCTGAGCAGGCGGCGTAAAGACGATCTTCTTTTCTCTTAGCTCTTCCCCTGCTTCCAGCAGGTTCACCGCGTGATCAGAAATACGCTCCAGATCGCCGATCATATGCAGCAATTCCGCAGCTTCTACGGTATCCTGCTCGCTCAGCGGCATAGCAGAGAGCTTGACAAGGTACGTGCCCAAAATATCTTCGTAGTGGTCAACGTTAGATTCAGCAGTCATAATACGCTGCGAGCGTGCCCCGTCATGGTCAACCAGCTCGGCCAAAGCATCACGCAACGCACCGGCTGCCATATCGGCCATGATGGCAGTCACATCACGGCAGCGCTGCACTGCCAGCGCAGGCGTGGCCATCAAACGCTCGTCCAGCTCCTCCAGCTTTTCCTCGTCTTTCGGGTCGGGGATCAGGCGGCAAGCCAGTTTTTCCAACAGCGCTGTTGCCGGCAGCAGCAAAACGGTACAACTCACATTGAAAAGGCTGTGCACGGCAGCAATTCCCAATTGGTCGATACCGCTGTTCAAAAGCGGAATTTCCACCAGCGCTTTCACTGTCTGGAAGATCACCAGCAGCAGTGCCGTGCCAAGAATATTAAAGGTCAGATGCACCACCGCCGTCCGGCGCGCGTTGCGATTGGTACCGACAGAGGAAAGCATCGCCGTCACACAGGTGCCGATATTCTGACCCATGATAATGGGAATGGCCGCGCCATACGTCACCTGTCCGGTAGAAGCCAGCGCCTGCAAAATACCCACCGAGGCAGAAGACGACTGGATAATGGCCGTCAGCACAGCACCGACAACCACGCCCAAAATGGGATTGGTGAACAGCAGCAGAATCTCGCGAAAAGCCGGCACATCCCGTAATCCGGCCACGGCACCGGACATGGTATCCATACCAAACATCAGCACGGCAAAGCCCAGCAGAATCATACCGGTGTCTTTGCGCTTGCCGCTTTTACCGCTCATCATACAGATCACGCCAATGAGCGCCAGTACCGGTGTAAAGGAAGTCGGCTTGAGCAGCCGGACAAACAGGTTGCCGCTCTCAATGCCGGTCAAACTGAAGATCCACGCCGTCACCGTGGTGCCCACGTTGGCACCCATGATCACATTGATGGCCTGACGCAGGCTCATCAGACCGGAGTTGACAAAGCCCACCACCATCACCGTCGTGGCAGAGGAGGACTGGATCACAGCCGTCACCACCAGACCGGTGAGAAAGCCGATTGCCTTGCCGGATGTCAGACGCCCCAGCATGGTTTTCAGTCCTTCTCCGGCGCGACGCTCCAGCGCGCTGCCCATCTGATCCATACCGAAGAGGAACAGACTCAAGCCGCCGATCAGCGTCAAAATATCAAAAAGATCCATCGGATATTCTCCTTTCCGAAAATATGTCGATTCATTTTATTTCGTTTTCCCGAAGCAAGCCCCGGTTCCTTTCAGATCAACTGCTGCTCGTTAATCATCAGCTTGAACTGCAGGCCCAGCGCCTCGGCCGCCTTGCGGCAGAGCATCATACGCCCCATAAATATCTCAAAATAGTCCATCACACTGCCGTAGCGCGTGTCTACCGACAATTTCAGTTTAATAAGGGTGCGCTCCTCATTGATCTTCAGTTCCGCTTTCTTTACCGAATAGTTGACACGGTCGTGGATGTCAAAAGAGCTCTCATCCTGATTGCGCACGCGGCTGCGGCGCACATCGGACTTATCTGCCAAAATCAACGCGGCCGCCATGGGGCTCACCGGACGGCCGGTTCCCTCATCATGGTTGCCGATGGCCGTGACGATCTCCGCGATCTCATCGGCCTCCATGCCCATTTTGTCCAAAATGCGAAACGCCATCACAGCGCCGGACTGGGAGTGGTCGGCGCGATTGACCAGATTGCCGATGTCGTGAAGGTAGGCTGCGATCTGTACCAACTCCAACATCCGTTCGGAATAGCCCATCTTCTCCAAAATATAGCGCGCGGTGGCAGCCACCATGCCCACATGGGCAAAACTGTGTTCCGTATAACCCAACGCTTTGAGCGACTCATCCGCTTTGCGGATATACGTGCCGATCGTATCATTATGCCGGATATCTTCGAAAGTAATCATTCTGTCATTCCTTTCTCAAAATCTCGTTTCTGTCATTACCTTTATATCTTCTGTCCAAAGCATGGACGTTTCTTCTTTTAGCATAAAGCCAACTTTCACCAAATAACATTTTATCACAAGATTTTCCCTTTGCAAAGAGAAAAAGAGCGTTCCGAAGAACTCCCTTTTTTATCCGGAATCACAATGCGCAGGTATGATGTAAAAAACCGGAGCGGCCTCTCTCCCCGCTCCGGTTTTTTGTGAATCGTTTACTTTATGCAGCCGTCTTTTTCTTCTTGCCTGCAAAGAGGAAGCAGGCGGCGGTGATAGCGGCACCAATCACCGCACCGATACCCATGGACAGAACAGTGGGCATCGGCTTGTACTCAGGGTCAGCAGCGGCGCAGACGGTGCAGGCGCCCTGACGGAAGCTGTGCTCCGCCTGCTCGTTCCGCTCACCGCAGACGGTGCAGGCGTGGAAGTGGCTGGTCTCGTCGGCGCTCCACGTCTCGCCCCACTTGTGCTCCGTGACGCGCTCATAACCGCAGGCATCGCACTTGGTGTCGCAGTCATTATCAAAGGTGTGCTGCGCAAAGTCCTTCTGGTCGGCGCACTGCTGGCAGGGATACCAATGACCGCTCTCATCGCCGGTCAGCTTGTCGCCATAGACGTGCTCATGGCGCAGAGAGGGCTTGAGGATATAGCCGCAGGCGGTGCAGGTCTGTGGATCGTCATCGGTGGCCTCGGGCCCGGGGACGTGGCTGACGGCGGCCTGCTTGTCGCCGCAGTTGACGCAGGCATGCCAGTGGCCGGACTTGTCGCCGGCCCACTCCTCGGAATACTTGTGGGAAGTGGTGCGCGTCTCACCGCAGACATTACAGTCCTTGTCGCAGCCGTGGTCGTAGGTGTGGACGCCGTTCTTGGCCACCTTCTCGGTACGGCTCACGCCGCATCCGGTGCAGGTGTACTTGGTCTCACCGTCAGAGATGCAGTTGGCAGCCTTGATAACAGAGCTTGTCCAGCTATGATCCTTCGTCTCCTCCTTGCCGCAAACGCTGCAGGCGTGGTTGTGTTTGTTGTCGTCCACCTTGCTCCATGCACCGTAGCTGTGGTCGGCCAGAGGCACGGTGGCAGTCTTGGTGGCGCCGCAGTCTGTGCAGGTATGGAGCGCTTCACCGGTAGCCTGACAGGTGGCAGGCGTAGTGGTGGTGCCCTTGTCCCAGCTGTGGGCGGCAGTTTCGTCCTTGCCGCAGATGGAGCAGGCGCGCTTGTGGTTGCTGTCGTCCGCCTTGCTCCATGCGCCGTAGCTGTGGGAGCAGGCAACGGTGATGGTGGTTCCGAAAACGGAGGCAGACACCGTGTCACTACCGTTTACCACAGAAGGCGTACCACTGATGGTGTAGCTGCCAAACGCAGCGTCATCCTTCACGCGCAGGGTGAACCAGCCAATGGAACCTCCGGGTGTAAGGGCGCTTCTATAGTTGGCAGCAAAACCGTAACCGGGATTGAACGTGGAGGGTTCTCCGTTGGGATCCGTACAAGCGCCGCCGACGACTTCAAACACAGAGCTATCGAAGCTGAACTTCAAGCCCCAGGCAGTGGCCTCGGAAGAGCTGGCAATGCTCACTGAAACAGTGATGGTATCGCCGCGGCTGACGGTGGATTTGTTGGCCGTAAAGTTCATGCTGGCAGAGCCGGCGGCGTGCACCGGGAGAGTCAGAAGGCAGATGAGGCAAATGCTCACCAGCCAAGAAAGCAGTTTTTTCATGTCTTTTTACCTCGCATAATCATATCTGTAGTTGTTGCATTAAAGCGGAAAGTCCTCCGGGAACAGAGTATGCCAGAGGAGATAAGTCACATCCTCGTTGGTCACCTGACCGTCACCGGTCAGATCAGCGCCGCCGTCCACCGGGAAGTCTGCCGGAAACAGGGTGTGCCAGAGGAGGTAGGTCACGTCCTCATTGGTCACCTGTCCGTCTCCGGTAAAGTCACCGGAAGCGTAGTCGGGGTCTTTCTCTCCGCAGGCGGTGCAGCTGCCGTGATCGAAACTGTGTCCGGTGGCACTACCTACATCGGCCACCGTATCTGTCGCACTGCAGCCACTGCACTTGGCGGTTTTCGTGCCGTCTTCGGTGCAGGTGGCGTTCTTGTCAGACACGTACTGCCCGAACTTGTGGGGCAGCGCGCTGACGTAGTCGGTGTTGTAGCTATAGCCGCACAAGGAGCAGGTGTGCTGGGTATAGCCTCGCGCTGCGCA
>JAZKYM010000034.1:0-58572 GCA_045612165.1 Vescimonas sp. | reverse complement strand
GTCATAGCCGGCCCTCTTCTTGAAGCGGGTCATGGTGTCGGCGGCTACGGTAGTGTAGGTGTGGCCGATGTGCATGTTGCCGCTGGGATAGTAAATGGGGGTGGTGATGTAGAATTTTTTGCTCATGGGTTTATCTCCTTTTCCGCCGCGGCGAATGGAACCGCGGCTTAAAATATATTTTGTGGATAGAAAGAGGCGGATATGCAACAAAAACACGCCCCTGACAAAGTCAAGGGCGACACAATGCCGCGGTACCACCTTGGTTCGCCGCCAATCAAGGCGGCCTCGTTACGCTGTCACGGGCGTACCCGTCCTCACCTAAAGAACGTCTTTCAGCGAGGCGGCTCCGGGGCCATGTTCAACTGCGCTCTGCGTTCCCGCTTTCACCTGACCGGGCTCTCTTGTGCCGTTTCGCGCTGCCTACTCTTCCCATCAATGCCTTTGGACATATTCACCGAAATAGCTTACCCCAAAATGGCAGATTTGTCAAGAAAGAGGCTGCGTTTGACGGGAGAAAACGAGAAGAATTGTTGCAAAAGACGCTTTTCTTTCCGTTCGTCTGTGGTATACTGTGCATAAGAAATAAAACGAGAAAAGGAGACGCGACATGAAACTGGTATCCTGGAACGTCAACGGCCTGCGTGCTGTGCTGGGTAAGGGCTTCCTTGACTATGTGGCTGCTGAAAATCCCGATATCCTGTGCCTGCAGGAGACGAAGCTGCAGCCGGAGCAGGCGGTTTTTGATCTGGACGGCTACCACCGCTATTTCAACTCGGCCGATAAAAAGGGCTATTCCGGCACGGCCATTCTGACCAAGACCGAGCCGCTGTCTGTGACTTACGATTTCGGTGACGACATTCACCGCCACGAAGGACGCGTAATCACGGCGGAATACGAGGATTTTTATCTGGTGTGCTGCTATACCCCCAACTCGCAAGACGGACTGAAGCGGCTGGATTACCGCATGCAGTGGGAGGACGATCTGCAGGCCTATCTGCGGCAGCTGGATGAGGTGAAGCCGGTGGTCTACTGCGGCGATCTGAACGTGGCCCATGAGGAGATCGACATCAAAAACCCGAAATCCAACCGCAAAAATGCCGGATTTACCGACGAAGAGCGCGGTAAGATGACGCAGCTGCTCTCGTCCGGCTTTGCTGATACGTACCGCAGCCTCCACCCCGACAAGGTGGAATACTCCTGGTGGAGCTATCGGTTCAACGCCCGTGCCAACAACGCCGGTTGGCGCATCGACTACTTTGTGGTGTCGGAGCGGCTGCTGCCCCGGGTGAGCGATGCAGCCATCCGCACCGACGTTTTCGGCAGCGACCACTGTCCTGTGGTGCTGGAAGTAAACTAAAAAATGGCGCCTTTGGCGGCATTTTTTATGTTCTTTTTACCGCAACCTCTTTTGGTGGGGTTGCAATTTTTGGAAGAACAGAGTATACTGAATTTTGGCAGATTTCTCTGCGTTTATTGTGAAAGTAATAACAAAATCACATATAGAAACGAAAATGGAGGAGAAACATTATGAAAGTTTTGGTTATCAATTGCGGCTCTTCTTCCCTGAAGTATCAGCTGATCGATATGGAGGGTGAGGTCCTGCTGTGCAAGGGCCTGTGCGAGCGCATCGGCATGGAAAACAGCGTCATTACCCACAAGCTGCTGAATGGCACCTGGTCTGTCAACAGCCCCTTCCCCACTCACGCTGAGGCATTTGCCAAGGTGGTGGAGATGATGACCACCGGCGAGGGCAAGGTCATCAACGATGTCAGCGAGATCAGCGCCATCGGTCACCGCGGCGTTCACGGCGGTGAGAAGTTCCGCGAGAGCGCTCTGGTCACTGAAGAGCTGATCAAGGCTTACGAGGATCTGAGTCCCCTGGCTCCCCTGCACAACCCTGCCGGCGTTGTGGGTCTGCGCGCTGCCCAGCAGGTCTTTGGCCCTGAGATGCCCAACGTCATGGTTTTCGACACCGCTTTCCATTCCACCATGCCTCCCAAGGCTTTCATGTACGCTCTGCCTTACGAGTATTATGAGAAGTACGGCGTGCGCCGCTACGGCTTCCACGGCACTTCTCACTGCTTCGTTTCCCGTGCTGCTGCCGAGTATATGGGCAAGGATCCTTCCGAGCTGAAGATCATCACCTGCCATCTGGGCAACGGCGCTTCCATCGCCGCTGTCAATGGCGGTAAGGTGGTGGATACCTCCATGGGTATGACTCCTCTGGCCGGTCTGATGATGGGTACCCGTTCCGGCGATATCGACCCCTCCATCCCCGGTTACCTGATGAAGCGTACCGGCATGACCAGCGAGGAAATGGACCATGTGCTCAACAAGCGTTCCGGTCTGGAAGGCGTGTCCGGTGTTTCCAGCGACAAGCGCGACCTGGATGTGGCTGTGGAAGCCGGTATCAAGCGCGCTATTCTGGCCAGCGAGATGTTCAACTACGATATCAAGAAGTACGTGGGTGCTTACGCTGCTGCTATGGGCGGTGTGGACTGCATTGTCTTCACCGGTGGTATCGGTGAGAACGACAACGGCGTGCGTGAGGATGTCTGCTCCAACATGGAGTTCCTGGGTATCGCCATCGACGAGGCCAAGAACCTCAAGCGCGGCATGGCCATCAACGACATTACCGCTGAGGGTGCCCGTGTGAAGGTGCTGGTCATCGCCACCAACGAAGAGCTGATGATCGCTCGCGACACCGCTGCCATTGTTTCCGCTCTGTAAAAATTTTACATAAAAAACTGCCGTTTCTTTGAGAAACGGCAGTTTTTTTGTGTAACAAACAGGCACCTTGTGGTGTATAATGGGTGAAAGAAGAGCAAAGGAGGTGGGCGGCCGTATGATAGAAAAGTTTTATCGGGAGAATTATCCCATTGTCTACGGCTACCTGCTGGCTCTTTGCGGCGATGCGGCGCTGGCTGAAGAATTGACCGCCGCCACCTTCTGCCGGGCTGTGGAAAAGATCGACACCTACGATGCGCGCTTCCAACCCTCCACCTGGCTTTGCACCATCGGCCGCAACCTCTTTTTGAACGAGTGCCGCCGCAAGCGAAAACTGACGGGACTGGAGGCGGCCGAGTACATCACCGCGCCGTCGGCCGAGGCGACGGTGCTGGAAAAGGAAACGCTGGAGAATATCCGGCGTTTGCTGCAAGCCTTTTCCTACGAACATCGGCAGGTGTTCCTCATGCGCTTGGAGGGTATGCCCTTCCGGGATATCGGCCTTGCATTGGGCAAAACGGAAAACTGGGCAAGAGTGACATATTTCCGTGTAAAAAGTAAGATTTTGCAAGAAATGGAGGGTGAAAGATGACTTGTGAAGTGATTCGGGATCTGATGCCCCTGTGCGCCGACGGCGTGGCATCGGAAGAGAGCTGTGCTGTTGTGGAAGAGCATATCCGCACTTGCGAGGCGTGCCGCGCCCTCTATGAGAGCATGTGCGCCCCTCTGGAAGTACAGGAAGCGCCCAAAGAGCCGGATTATATGGTCGCCATCCGCCGACAGAAAAAAGAACGCCGCCGGTTTCTTCTGCTGGCGTATGGCATTCCTCTGGGCATTCTTTTGCTGTTGCTGGTAGGCTGGGAGGTAAAAAACACGACGAAGGAAGAGGAGTGGATTTATGATATAACCTCCGTTACCTCCGCGCAAGTGGCCCGGGAGATGCCGCAGGCGTTGCTGACACAGGCGGAAAAGGAGCTGGCGAAGGTGATCTTCTCCCTGCCGGAGGTGCAGGCGGCGCTGGCGGAAAATGCCGGATCTCCCTTATCCGAATCCGAGCTGCCGGAGGAGGTGTGCCGTGATCTGCTGGTGCGAGCCGGTGTTGATCCCGACAGCGTGAAACGCGGAAATGCAGGCATCTGGCGCAGATCCGTGTATCTGGAATACGTTGACGGCGAATACCGCTGCAGTTTGAACTTTACAGATAACGATGAGAGTGGCTGCGCAGATTTCCTGAAAAAGCATACGAAAGAGTCTCCACAGGTGGATGAAAACGGAATTGTGGATATAATAAGGGATAACACACCCGGTTACCATGCTGAGCTCAACGTCGCTATGATCGGGAGCACGCAGGAAGACGCGTACATCACCTATCAAAAATCGGTGTTTAAGCGAGACTGGCTGGGATTTTTGAAAAGAGACTGACTGACAAAGGGGAGCGTTACCGCTCCCCTTTTTTCTTGTCGGAAGAAAGATGCCGTGGTATAATGAAGCAAATTGATCCCTGGAGGATGCGACGATGGAACTGACGCTGCATGTGACCTATACCGCCAAACCCGGCTGCCGGGAGGCGTTTGTGCGCAAGATCGTGACGAAGGGCATTCTCGCGGCGATCCGTGCCGAGGACGGCTGCCTTGCCTACGATTACTACTTTTCGGCGCAGGATGAAAACGTGGTGCTGCTGATCGAGCGCTGGGAGAGTGAGGCGCATCAGCGCGTCCACATGAGCCAGCCGCACATGGCAGATCTGCGGAAAATCAAGGAAGAATATATTGCACAGACCCACCTTGCCAAAGTACAGGAGGAACATTATGCTCTTTGATACCCACGCCCACTATGACGACGATTGGTTCGATGAGGACCGCGACGCGCTGCTGGCATCTATGCCGGAAAAAGGCGTTGGACTGATCGTCAACCCCGGTATCACCGTGGAAACCAGCCGTCAGGCCGTCGCTATGGCTGAGCAATATCCCCACGTATATGCCGCTGTGGGCATTCACCCTGAAAACTGCCACGATTTCGTGCCGCAGCATATTGATTTCCTGCGCGAATTGGCCAAGCACCCCAAAGTGGTGGCCATTGGCGAGATCGGTCTGGACTACTATTGGGACACCAATCCGCCCAAAGAGTTTCAGCAGGAGGTGCTGCGCGCCCAGCTGGCGCTGGCACAGGAGTTGAAACTGCCGGTTATCATCCATGACCGTGACGCCCACGCCGATACGCTGGCAATCGTAAAGGAGTTTCCCGAAGTGACAGGCGTTTTCCACTGCTATTCCGGCAGCGTGGAGGATGCACGCACACTGGTGAAAATGGGCTGGATGCTCTCTTTCAACGGGGCGGCTACCTTCAAAAACGCCCGTAAGGCGCCGGAAGTCATTGCCGAGGTGCCCATGGAGCGCTTGATGATTGAAACCGATGCGCCGTACCTGGCACCGGTGCCCCATCGCGGTAAACGCAATGACTCTTCACTTATGTATCTGGTGGCGGAGAAAATCGCACAGATCAAGGGCTTGACCACCGATGAGGTGGCCCGGATCACCTGGGACAATGGCAAACGGTTTTTCCACATACCGTAAGGAGGACAACGATGGATATCATCCAGACATTTTATGATCAGCTTGCCACCCAGTATGATCAGCTGTTTTTCGACTGGCAGGCTACCACGAAAGAACAGGCGGCCATACTGGACGGACTTTTTCGTCAATACGGCGTTGACCGAACGGCACGGGTGCTGGATTTTGCCTGCGGCATCGGTACGCAGGCGATTGGATTGGCCGGACTGGGCTACTGCGTTACCGGATCCGACATCAGCGAGGCGGAACTGGATCAGGCGCGGCAGAGGGCAGAGCACAGCGGAGTGGAGCTTCGTCTGGAGCAAGCGGATTTCCGGCGGCTGGAAGAGACTTTTTCGCAGACGTTTGATGTCGTCTTGGCGATGGATAACGCCTTGCCCCACATGCTTTCCAAAGAGGATTTGGAGACGGCGGTACAAAGTGCTGTAAACCGTCTGGTGCCGGACGGCCTTTTCGTGGCCAGTATTCGGGACTATGACGCGCTGCTGGAGAGTAAGCCGCCCTATTCCCCTCCTTATATCCACAAAACGGAAAAGGGACAGCGCGTTTCTTTCCAAACGTGGGACTGGGAAGGCGAGCATTATCGGTTGGTACAGTATATCATCAATGATGAAGGCGTACCGCAGGTGAGCAAATTTATCTGTGAATATCGGACGGTGCGCAGAGAGGAACTGACGCAGATCCTTCGGGATGCAGGCTGCCGCGAGGTGACATGGCGCTTTCCGGAAGAAACAGGCTTTTATCAACCCATCGTGCTGGCGAGAAAGTGAAAATGTATTAAAAAAGACGGCCTTTCGGCCGTCTTTTTTAATACATTTTATCGATAAAATCAATCATTTCCGCCGTGGCATCTTCCCAGCAGTTGGAAAGCACCCGGATACCCGGGACAGCCTTCACAAGGTCGATGGCGTTTTGCGGTGCAAAGGGGATGTGAGCGAACTGCAGCATGGGGATATCGTTGGCGTGGTCGCCCATGGTATAGACGTGGCGCTGCTCAATGCCGAGAAGGCCGGTCAGACGCCGTACCATGCCGCCCTTGTCAGCTCCGTGAACGGTGACTTCCAGCAAGACATCGGTAGAGGAGACGACTTCGTATTCGGCGTGCCAGGGGCAGGCGGCAATGAAATCCAGAATCTTTTGCTGCATATCCAACGGCTCTTCAAAGGCGATTTTCAAAATAGGAGAAGGCGCCTCATAGATAGAGGGCAGCACCACTGCCGGCAGATGGGTCAGATGCTGCCGCTTGAGGGTGATCTCGTTGGGATTGACCGCAAAAATGGAATTGTTGTCGTGATAGATCTTAAGGGCCAAGGGGCCGAGCGCCTGCTGCACTTGCGTCATGTGATCGCGAATCGCTTCAGGCAAAAACGCCGTGTGGAGATAGCGGCCGGAGGGAAAGTCGTAGATGGCGGCGCCGTTAAAAAGGATGGTGGGGCCGTTCATCGGTACGCCGGGGCGAACTTGGGCAAACGAAGGCAGCGCACGTCCTGTGGACACGGAGAAGATGCCGCCGTGGGCCATGAAGTACTCCACAGCCTCCCGATTTTTAGCGGAAACGGGGGGTGGCGGAGTGCCGGCGCGCAGAGAACCCTCGGTATAGACCATGGTGTTGTCATAATCGCTGGCGATCAGCACGCCGTCAAATTTACCCATGTTGTGTTATCCTTCCGTCTTGGTATTCCCGCCGTTTCCACCGTGATGGTGGCGGCGCCCGCCGCGGTGACGGCGCTTTTTGGGAGCGCTGCCGCCTTCTGCTTTCGGTGCGGCGTTGGCAAGCTGAGCAGAGGGCTTGCCCTGTGTCTCCGTCTTTTTCTCTGCTGCGGCAGCGGAGGCGCTGCTGTTGCCGCCCTTGGAGCCGCTGTTTCCGTGTCCGCCACGGCTTCCGCGGCGGCGGTTGCTGCCGCTTTCGGTTTTACCTGCGTCGCTCCGGTTGTCTTTGGCCTCGCTCTTTTCCTGACGGGGGGGTTCGGCCTTTGCGGTGGACTGCTGGGCAGAAATGTCCTCGCCCTTGCTCTTTCCGCCACGGCGGCCGCGGCGACGACGGGAGGAACGCTTTTCGCCGTCCTCTTCCTTAGCGGCAGAAGCGAAATCATCCTGCAGCGAGGGGAAATCGGTGAAGAAATTGGGAACGGTGGTCGTTTCCTCTTCCGTATCTTCCACATAACGGGCGGGGCGCTCCTTGGGGACGACAATGCCGTCACGGGAGCCCTTGCCGTTGCGCAGCACGCACACCTCGCAGTTGTGGTAGCACTGAGGGCTTTCGGGCCGATCGTCCAAACGGACGGTGACCTTTTCTTTGAGGATGTTCACGTCGCAGACGTTGCCGGGACCGTCCGGCGTCTGGACGAAGGAATCGTTCTTGGGCAGGCGCTTGATGGCGTCTTCATAGGCGTCCTGCTCGTACTTCAGGCAGCACATCAGACGGCCGCAGGTGCCGCTGATCTTGGTGGGATTCAGGCTCAGGTTCTGGGTCTTGGCCATTTTGATGGAGACGGGGACAAAGTCATCCATAAACTGGTTGCAGCAGAAAGGTCTGCCGCAGATACCCAGACCGCCCAGCATCTTGGCCTCGTCGCGCACGCCGATCTGGCGCAGTTCGATGCGGCTGCGGAACACGCCGGCCAAGTCCTTCACCAGCTCGCGGAAGTCCACGCGGCCATCGGCGGTAAAGAAAAACAGGATCTTGTTGCCGTCAAAGCTGCATTCTACCCGAACCAGCTTCATTTCCAGATTGTGCTGCTGGATTTTCTTCTGGCAAATGTCGAAGGCCTCGGCTTCGCGCTGCTGGTTGTATTCGGCGGTGCGGCGGTCATTCTCGGTGGCCACGCGAACCAGAGGGCGCAGCGGCTGGACGACCTGCGTGTCCTCTACCTGATGGTTACCCTCGGTGCAGGTGGCAAACTCCAGACCCTGACTGGTTTCGACGATCACGTTGTCGCCGGTGCGCACCAGTGTATTCTGGGGATCGAAATAGTAGGTTTTGGATCCGCTGCGGAAGCGGACGGAAATCACAGTGGTCATATGGTATTCTCCCATTCTGCGGCCAGGGCACCCAATACGTGGCCCGGGCCTACGTTATATTGACATTCCAAAGCATAGCGGTGCAGCAGCTCCGTCAGAGCGGCCATACGTCCGGCGGTGAACCGGCGGGTCATCAGTTCCACACCCTCGGCCAGAACGGGGTCGGGGGTGGGCTTTCCCTTTTGCACCAGCAGCGCCTCGGCGCACACGCGCCAGGCGGTTTGCAGCAGAGATTGCAACTGCTCGCGTGAAATTTTGCGGTTTTCCAGATAGGCGGCGTGTTCTGCCAGCTTTCCGGGTTTGGCAGCGGCCAGTGCCTGCAGGAAGTCCATGTCCGGAGGTGCTGTTTGCTCGTCCTGCTGCAGTTTCAGCTCCACGCAGCGCGAGCGCACGGTGGGCAAGAGACTGGCGCTGTTTTCCACACAGAAAAGGAAGGCGGCGTAGGAGGGACCCTCCTCCACGATCTTCAAAAGAACGTTTTGGTCCCGTTCGTTAAGCTGCTCACCCCGGGGGAAAACGGCAACTTTCCGTGCCCCTTCGTTGGGGCGGATATAAACTTCGTGGCGGAATTGGCGGATATCCTCCACCGGCAGTTCCTTGTGGTCGTGATCTTCCACCGTCAGCACATCGGGGTGGATATTTGACATGACCTTACGGCACTGGTTGCAGGCAAGACAGGGCTTGCCGTCGGCTGCGGTGCACAGCATGGCGGCGGCTGCGTATTGCGCGGCGGCCACGCGATCGCCGTTTCCGGACAGGATCAGGGCGTGGGGCAATGCACCGCTGCGAGCAAAGGCGCGGATACGGCGAACGATGATGTTATTTTCCGTGCTTGCTGCCATTGTTCCGGCCTCCTGCTGTGATACGGATGGATGGACCTATTCCACCCAGTATATAGTCTGTATCAGTATATCACAAAATGAGGGATGCCTGCAAGGGTGGCTGTGCGCTTTTTTGTGCAAAAATCCTTCCATAACCAAAGGAACCGCACAAAAACAAAGATTTATGGGAAAAAGTCGGCCTTTTTTGAAAACATATCTTGCTTTTGTGAAAAAATGTGCATATAATAAGTTGTTCACTTTAATACTTCATTTTTTAATTTTATATGGAGGGAAAAACATGAGTAAGAAATTCTGCTACCTGTTTACTGAGGGTAATGCCTCTATGCGTGAACTGCTGGGCGGTAAGGGTGCTAACCTGGCCGAGATGACCAACATCGGTCTGCCCGTTCCCCAGGGTTTCACCATCACCACCGAGGCTTGCACTCAGTATTATGAGGATGGCCGCCAGATCAACGCCGACATCATGGCTGAGATCATGGAGTATATCGAGAAGATGGAAACCATCACCGGCAAGAAGTTCGGTGATAAGGAGAACCCCCTGCTGGTCTCCGTTCGTTCCGGCGCGCGTGCTTCCATGCGCGGTATGATGGACACCATCCTGAACCTGGGTCTGAACGAGGAAGTCGTTGACGTTATCTCCAAGAAGTCCGGCAACCCCCGTTGGGCTTGGGACTGCTATCGCCGCTTTATCCAGATGTACTCCGACGTCGTTATGGAAGTCGGTAAGAAGTACTTCGAGGTCCTCATCGATGAGATGAAGGAGAAGAAGGGCGTCACTCAGGACGTGGATCTGACCGCCGAGGATCTGAAGGAACTGGCTATGCAGTTCAAGGCCGAGTACAAGGCCAAGATCGGTGCTGAGTTCCCTGCCGATCCCAAGGAGCAGCTGATCGGTGCCGTCAAGGCCGTGTTCCGCAGCTGGGACAACCCCCGCGCCAACATCTATCGCCGCGACAACGATATCCCCTACTCCTGGGGTACTGCCGTTAACGTCCAGTCCATGGCCTTCGGTAACATGGGTGACGATTGCGGTACCGGCGTTGCCTTTACCCGTAACCCCGCCACCGGCGAGAAGAAGCTGATGGGCGAGTTCCTGACCAACGCTCAGGGCGAAGACGTCGTGGCCGGCGTCCGTACTCCCATGCCCATCGATCAGATGGCTGAGAAGTTCCCCGAGGCTTTTGCTCAGTTCCAGGATGTCTGCAAGCTGCTGGAAGACCACTATCGCGACATGCAGGATATGGAGTTCACCGTTGAGGCCGGCAAGCTGTACATGCTGCAGACCCGTAACGGTAAGCGTACCGCCGCTGCCGCTCTGAAGATCGCTTGCGATCTGGTGGACGAGGGCATGATCAGCGAGGCTCAGGCCGTTGCTATGATCGATCCCCGTAACCTGGACACTCTGCTGCACCCCCAGTTCGATACCAAGGCTCTGAAGGCCACCGCTCCTATCGGCAAGGCTCTGCCTGCTTCCCCCGGCGCTGCCTGCGGTAAGATCGTCTTCACCGCTGAGGATGCCAAGGCTTGGGCTGAGCGCGGCGAGAAGGTCGTTCTGGTCCGTCTGGAAACCTCTCCCGAGGATATCGAGGGCATGAAGGCCGCTCAGGGTATCCTGACCGTTCGCGGTGGTATGACCTCCCACGCTGCCGTCGTGGCCCGTGGTATGGGTACCTGCTGCGTTTCCGGCTGCTCCGCCATCAACATGGACGAAGAGAACAAGATGTTCACCCTGTCCGGCAAGACCTACAAGGAAGGCGACTGGCTGAGCCTGGACGGCTCCACCGGTAACATCTATGACGGCGCCATCCCCACTGTGGACGCTTCCGTCACCGGCGACTTCGGCCGCATCATGGCTTGGGCAGACAAGTATCGCCGTCTGCAGGTTCGTACCAACGCTGACACCCCCCACGATGCCAAGAAGGCTCGCGAGCTGGGCGCTCAGGGTATCGGCCTGTGCCGTACCGAGCATATGTTCTTCGAGGGTGACCGTATTGCTGCCATCCGCGAGATGATCTGCTCCGATACCGTCGAGGAGCGCGAGGCCGCTCTGGCTAAGCTGCTGCCCATGCAGCAGGGTGACTTCGAGGGCATCTACGAGGCCATGGAAGGCTGCCCCGTCACCATCCGCTTCCTGGATCCCCCCCTGCACGAGTTCGTTCCCACTGAGGAAGCCGACATCGAGCTGCTGGCCAAGACTCAGGGCAAGACCGTTGAGCAGATCAAGGCTATCATCGCCTCCCTGCACGAGTTCAACCCCATGATGGGTCACCGTGGCTGCCGTCTGGCCGTCACCTATCCCGAGATCGCTGCCATGCAGACCCGTGCCGTGATCCGCGCCGCCATCAACGTCCAGAAGGCTCACCCCGATTGGACCATGGTGCCCGAGATCATGATCCCCCTGGTTGGCGAGATCAAGGAGCTCAAGTACGTCAAGAGCGTTGTGGTTGCTACCGCTAACGAAGAGCTGGCCGCTGCCGGCGTGGAGATGAAGTACATGGTCGGTACCATGATCGAAATCCCCCGTGCTGCTCTGACCGCTGACGAGATCGCTACCGAGGCCGAGTTCTTCTCCTTCGGTACCAACGACCTGACCCAGATGACCTTCGGCTTCTCCCGTGACGACGCCGGTAAGTTCCTGGATGCTTACTATGATCGTAAGATCTATGAGAACGATCCCTTCGCCCGTCTGGACCAGAACGGCGTTGGCAAGCTGGTTGCTATGGCCGCTAAGCTGGGCCGCAGCACCCGCGAGGATCTGCACCTGGGTATCTGCGGTGAGCACGGCGGTGACCCCACGAGCGTGGAGTTCTGCCACAAGGTCGGCCTGGACTACGTGTCCTGCTCCCCCTTCCGTGTGCCCATCGCTCGTCTGGCTGCCGCTCAGGCTGCTATCAAAGAATCTAAGTAATAGATTTATAAAACAAAACCATCCGCCCGAGGAAACTCGGGCGGATTTTTTGTGCTTTCTAATCAACAAAAGTGTGGTATAATGGCAAGGGGTGATGAAATGTACAGATATGAAACGCACCTTCACACATTTCCGGTCAGCCGCTGCGCCCGTGCAAGTGTGGAAGAAAATCTGGAATTTTACAAAAGCTTGGGATATGACGGTGTATTTATCACCAATCATTTTCTGGACGGCAATATCAACATAGATCCGGAAACACCTTACGAAGAAAAAATCGGCTTCTATTTTTCTGATTATGAAAAAGGTGTGGAAATCGGGAAAAAGCTTGGCATAAAAGTTTTTTGCGGCGTAGAGATTTCTTACGGCGGCACCGATTTTCTGATCTATGGTCTGGACAAAGCGTGGTTTCTTGCCCATCCCGAGATCATGACCATGAAAAAGAGCGAAGAACTCCGTTTCATGATGGAGAGCGGCGCGGCTGTGATTCAGGCGCACCCGTATCGGGAAGCGGACTATATTGACCATATTCGGCTCTATCCCAGAAACGTTCACGGCGTTGAGGTGGAGAACTCCTGCCGGACGGATGAGGAGAACCGCATGGCCAAAATATATGCCGAAAGCTATCGTTTGATTGCATTTGCCGGTTCTGACAATCACAGCGCCGCAAAACAGAAAAAACTGGCAGGCGTTTGCTGCGAAGAAGGCGTTGAAAGTGAGACAGACTTTGTTGAGAAGCTGTTGGGCGGTCAGATGAAAATTTTTACGATGACCAACGAATGAGACGTTTGCCAATAAAAGAAAGAAAAAGGAGACTGTCCGTGGGGACAGTCTCCTTTTGGTATGACAATATGGGTGGAATTTACCGCGTCTGAAGATACCGCTTCAGCTGGGCGGTGAAGTCGGTCTGAATGATGTCAAAGCCTCGGTCTATCAGCCAGCCCCAGCCGCCATCATAATCGCCGGCAATGGCGCGGTCATCGGTGTGACCGGCAGAGAGAATGTCGGTGCGGTTATAGACAATGGCGTTGACCCACAGCAGCTGGCCGCGGCGGTGGATGGCATCCACGTACTCGGCGGAGGCCAATGCCTCATCCTCGGTGGTAAAGAGCACCTCTGTGCCGGCTTGTCGGATGGCGCGCTCCACCTCGGTTCCGGTGAAAGGATCGGCCCCGCGCAATACCGGCAGGATGGGCAGGTCCGGCGCGATTTGTGCGCAAGCTTCGTAATATTTGCGCTCACCGGGGATCTTGCAGAGCACCTGCCCGGTCATGCCGTGGCGGCGAATACAGTCGGTGATCTCCGGCATGGCCATCCAGAACTTGTCCACGGCGATCCGGCAGCGGTTTTTCAGCAGTTCGAAGGCCTCGTCCAGCAGCGGTGCAGTGTAGACAGTCTCATCCAGATCCTGATTGCGCAGCAAGCGCCGCTGTGCCTGCTGCCCTGTCATGGCGCTGATGGGCGTAGGATCGGCGTACATCACATGCTCTTTGCCGGGATGGAAGCACAGCAGCACGCCGTCGACGCTGCGGGCCACATCCAGCTCGATGATGTCTGCCCCGTCGTGTACGGCCAGCTCGTAAGCGCTGAGTGTGTTGCAGGGGATGTTGCCGCCGGCGGTACCGCGGTGGGCGGCAATGAGGACAGAACGGCTCATAGGCTAACCTCCTGAAAAAGAGTTGCTTTGAGCGTAGCACGCGGCGACTCGGTTGTCAACGGCAGGGGCGGCAGAAAAGTCGATAAAAAGTTGCAAAATCCGCCGCGGATAACGGGAAGAACGGCGCGGCTTTTTGCTGCGGAAAGGAACAAAAAAGAAGAAAAACGTGTTAACATAACAGTGTGGAAAAAGCTGTGGAAAGTGTGCAAAACATTGTGATAGCAAGGAAAAAGCGGGTTGTCGAAGGGGGATTTATTGTGGGGGAACGGCGCGCTTTTTGTCGTATTTTGTTGCAATATCGGGGATGATGTCGCACAGCAGCGGTACCTCTTGCCAGAATGAAAAAAATGCGATAAAATGAATTAGTTATGGATTGAAAGCGCCGGACAAACACGGCACGGAGGAATATATGGCTAAGAAAAAAACTTATGATAACGACAGTATCTCATCGCTGAAAGGAGCAGACCGCGTCCGTAAACGCCCGGGTGTCATCTTTGGCTCGGACGGACTGGAAGGCTGCCAGCATGCGGTGTTTGAGATCCTCTCCAACTCCATCGACGAAGCCCGTGAGGGCCACGGCCGCCTCATCACCGTCACTCGTTTCAACGACAGAAGCGTGCAGGTGGAGGATATGGGCCGCGGCTGTCCTGTGGACTGGAACGAGAAGGAGCAGCGCTATAACTGGGAGCTGGTGTACTGCGAGCTGTATGCCGGCGGCAAATACAACAATGACTCGGGAGACAACTACGAGTATTCTTTGGGTCTGAATGGTCTGGGTGCCTGTGCCACCCAGTATGCATCCCGTTACATGGACGTCACCGTCTGGCGCGAAGGCAAGGAATATAAGCTTCATTTTGAGCGCGGCTCCATCGTGGGCAAGCTGGAAGTGGAGGAGATGACTTCCAATAAGCGCAAGACCGGTACCTGCACCCGTTGGCTGCCCGATCTGGATGTTTTTACCGACAACGATATTTCCGCCGACTACTACCGCGATGTGATGAAGCGTCAGGCGGTGGTCAATGCCGGTGTCACGTTCCGCTTCCGCAACCAGCTGGAAAACGGCAAGTTCGAAACCGAGGATTTCATCTATGAAAACGGCATTGCCGATTACGTGGCAGAGCTGGCCGGTGACGATGCCCTGACCGAGCCGGTGTTCTGGGATGCCGAGCGCCGCGGCCGCGACCGTGAGGACAAGCCGGAGTATAAGGTGAAGCTGAGTGTCAGCTGCTGCTTCTCCAACCGCGTTCACGTGACGGAGCACTACCACAACTCCAGCTTTCTGGAGTATGGCGGCAGCCCCGATAAGGCCACCCGTCTTGCTCTGGTGGGCGCCATCGACAAGTACCTGCGTGAGAACAACAAGTATCTCAAGGGCGAGGCCAAGATCACCTATCCCGATGTAGCCGACTGTTTGCTGCTGGTTTCCAACAACTTCTCCACCCAGACCAGCTACGAGAACCAGACCAAGAAGGCCATCACCAACAAGTTCATTCAGGAGACCATGACGGAGTTCCTGCGCAGCCGTCTGGAGATCTATTTCATCGAGAACCGCGAGGCCGCCGACAAAATCGCCGCACAGGTGCTCATCAACAAGCGCAGCCGCGAAACGGCGGAGCGTACGCGAATCAATCAGAAGAAAAAGCTCACCGAGAAGATCGACATCGCCAACCGCGTGCAGAAGTTTGTGGACTGCCGCACGAAGGATACCGACCGCCGCGAGATCTACATCGTGGAGGGCGACTCTGCATTGGGCGCCTGCAAACAGTCCCGAGACGCCGAGTTTCAGGGTCTGATGCCGGTGCGCGGCAAGATCCTCAACTGCCTGAAGGCTGACTATCCCCGTATTTTTAAGAGCGAGATCATCACCGACCTGATGAAGGTGCTGGGCTGCGGCGTGGAGGTCAGCGGCAAGGCTGTCAAGGACCTCAACCAGTTTGATATCAACAATCTCCGCTGGAATAAGGTTATCATCTGCACCGACGGTGACGTGGACGGTTTCCAGATCCGCACGCTGATCCTCACCATGCTCTACCGCCTCTGTCCCACCCTGATCCGCGAGGGCTATGTCTACATTGCCGAGACACCCCTTTTCGAAATCAGCTACAAGGAAAAGACGTGGTTTGCCTATTCTGAGAAGGAGAAGGCGGAGGTCCTGCGCCAGTTGGAGGGCAAAAAGGTCACCGTGCAGCGCTCTAAGGGTCTTGGTGAGAACGATCCGGAGATGATGTGGCTGACCACCATGAACCCTGAGACCCGGCGCCTTGTCAAGGTGATGCCGGAGGATGCCCAGCGCACCGCAGAGATCTTTGACCTGCTGCTGGGTGATAATCTTCAGGGCCGCAAGGATTATATTGCCGAAAACGGCTACAAGTATATGGACATGATCGATGTAAGCTAAAGGAGGTGTGCACACTTGGCTAAGAAAAAAACAACAGAACAGCCGGTGCAGCGCACCGACAATCCCAACGTCATGGGCCTTCGCGGTGTGGTGCTGAACCAGCCCATTACCGAGACGCTGGACAGCAACTACATGCCCTACGCCATGAGCGTCATCGTCTCCCGTGCCATTCCGGAGATCGACGGCTTCAAGCCCTCCCACCGCAAGCTCCTCTATACCATGTATAAGATGGGACTGCTGACGGGCAGCCGCACCAAGAGTGCCAACATCGTGGGACAGACCATGCGTCTCAATCCCCACGGCGATCAGGCCATCTATGAGACGATGGTGCGCCTTGCCAAGGGCAACGAGTCGCTGCTGCACCCCTTTGTGGACAGCAAGGGTAACTTCGGTAAGGTCTACTCCCGTGATATGGCCTATGCCGCCAGCCGCTATACCGAGGCCAAGCTGGCTCCCATCTGTGCCGAGCTCTTCCGCGATCTGGACTGCGACGCGGTGGACTTCGTGGATAACTACGACAACACCATGAAGGAGCCTGCCCTGCTGCCCACCACTCTCCCCAACGTGCTGGTGAGTGCCAATCAGGGTATCGCTGTGGGTATGGCATCCCAGATTTGCGGTTTCAATCTGGGTGAGGTGTGCGACACTACCATCGCCTATCTGAAGAATCCCGAGCATGATATCACCACCACCCTGCTGGCACCCGACTTCCCCACCGGCGGCGAGCTGATCTGCGATCCGGACGAGCTGCGGAAGGTGTATGAGACGGGCCGCGGCGGCATCCGCCTGCGCAGCCGCTGGCGCTATGACAAAAAAGAAAACCTGATCGAAATCTATGAGATCCCCTATTCCACCTCCATCGAGGCGATCCTCGACAAGGTGGCGGAGCTGGTGAAGCTGGGCAAGATCAAAGAGATCAACGACATGCGCGACGAGACCGATCTGAGCGGCTTGAAGCTGACCATCGATCTCAAGCGCGGCACCGATCCGGACAAGCTGATGCAGAAGCTTTTCAAGCTGACGCCGCTGCAGGATACGGTCAGCTGCAACTTCAACATCCTCATTGCCGGCATGCCCCGTGTGATGGGTGTGGGCGAGATTCTGGAGGAGTGGACGGCGTGGCGCACCGAGTCGGTTCGCCGCCGCGTGTACTATATTCTCAACAAGAAGAAGGAAAAACTGCATCTGCTGCTGGGTCTGAAGCGGATCCTGCTGGATATCGACAAGGCTATCTCCATCATCCGCAACACCGAAGAGGAAGCGGAGGTTATCCCCAACCTGATGATCGGCTTTGGCATCGATCAGGTGCAGGCTGAGTACGTGGCGGAGATCAAGCTGCGCAATATCAACAAGGAGTACATCCTCAAGCGCGTGGCAGAGACGGAGAGTCTGCAGGACGAGATCGCCGATCTGGAAGATACGCTGCGACAGGGCCGCCGCATCCGCAAGATCATCATCGACGAGCTGACGGCAGTGCGCAAGAAGTATGCCGCGCCCCGTCGCACCGAGATCATCTACGAGCACGAGGTGGAGGAGTACGATGAGGCGGAAGCCGTGGAGGAATATCCTGTCCACATCTTCCTGTCGAAAGAGGGCTACTTCAAGAAGATTACGCCCCAGTCCCTTCCTATGTCCGGTGAGCAGAAGTTCAAGGAGGGCGACAGTCTGCGCGAGACGGTGGAAACCACCTCCAACGCAGAGCTCATGTTCTTCACCGATCAGTGTCAGGTATACAAAACGCGCGCCGGTGAATTTGCCGACTCCAAGGCATCCCTTCTGGGCGACTATCTGCCTGCCAAGCTGGGTATGGACAGCGGCGAGAATGTCATCGCCATGGTGCTGCCCGGCGATTACAGCGGCCATGTGCTGTTCTTCTTTGCAAACGGCAAGGCGGCCCGTGTGGAACTGAAGGCGTATGCCACTACCTCCAACCGCCGCAAGCTGACCGGTGCTTATAGTGACAAGAGTCCGTTGGTGGCGCTGCGTGTGGTGCAGCAGGAGGAAGAGCTGGTGCTCTATTCCACCGAGCCTCGCGCTCTGATTTTCAACACGGCGCTGCTCTCCCCCAAGTCCACCCGTGCCACGCAGGGTGTGGCGGTGATGACCATGAAGCCCAAGTTCCACCTTGAGCGTGTGGCTGCCGTGGCGGAAACCGGCATTGTCAACCACTCGCGCTATCGCGTGCGCTCCGTGCCGGCGGCCGGTGCGCTGGTCAGGAGTGAGGACAGCGATGAAAAACAGCTGGAACTGCTGTGAGAACACCTGTGTTTTTGAAGGAGAGAAGCTTTCGCGATGAAACGTAAAACGATTCTTTCGTATCTGCTGATCACGGTGGCCTGCGCCTTTTACGCCTTTGGCTTTGACTGGTGCTATGATGCCAACCATATCAGCGTGGGCGGATTTACCGGCGTTGCCCAGATCATCAACTATTTTCTGCCGTGGGCACCGGTGGGCACTGTGGCATGGATTTTGAACATTCCGCTGTTTATCATCGGCTGGAAGATGATCGGCCGCCGCCTGTTTTTCGCCTCCCTCTACGGCATGACCGTCACATCCCTGTTTATTGATCTGTTTGCGGCGCTGCATGAGTTTCAGCCTATGGATCCCATTCTGGCGGCGCTGTATGGCGGCGTGATCGCCGGTGTGGCTGCCGGTGTGATGATGCGGCAGGATGCCAATACCGGCGGCACGGAAATGGCAGCCCGCATTATGAAACTGAAATTTGAGGGTGCATCCATTGGCACGCTGATGCTGTCGGTGGACTTGGTGGTCACGATCGTCTATGCGTTGATCTTCAAGGATTTTACCCGTGCCTTGTACGGCTTGGTGGGCCTGTATGTGTCCTCGCTGGCGATGGACCGCGTGGTATACGGCGCCACAGCTTCCAAGGTGGCCTATATTATCTCTGACTACCAAGAGGAGATCACCCGACAGCTGCTGGATCTGGAGCGCGGCGTTACGCTGATTGAAGGTAAGGGCGCTTACAGTGGCCGGAGCAAACAGGTGATTTTGTGCGCGTTTTCCCGTGTGTATTTTGTGCCCATCAAGCGCATGGTGCGCCAGATCGATCCGAATGCCTTCATCATCGTCTGCGATGCACACGAGATTTTGGGAGAAGGCTTTATGACCAACGCCTCCGGCACATTGTAAACCGGAGAGAAAGGAGTTTGCCATGAAAAGAGCCATCTGTTTGCTGTTGGTCTTGGCCACGGTATTGCTGCTGAGTGGCTGTGCGTCGTTTTTTCACCGGGAGTACAGCGTGGTGGAGCCCCATTCGTCTGATTATTATGAAAGTGAGGACGTGCTGCGCGCAGAGAACTATCAGGAAGTGGTAAACGACCTGTTGATTCTGGTGGGTGAACAGAAAAAAGACGGCATCATCTGGCTCTACCGCGATGACAGCGCCATCGACGTGACGCAGCTGGCAGAGCAGGCGTGCCGCGAGGTGCAGGGTGAGACACCGCTGGGCTCTTATGCGGTGGAATACCTGACCTACACCATTGACAATACGCCGCGCAACTATGCCGCCATTTCCCTGACCATCGGTTACCGCCGCACGGCGGCGCAGATGGATGCCATCGTCCATGCCACCAGTATTTCGGCGCTGCCGAATCTGCTGCAGGCGGCTGTGGAAAAGAATGTGGCGGAATTGACGGTGCAGGTGTCCTATTTTGAGCATCAGGAAAAGGAAGTGCTGGCCATGGTGGCGGATGCACAAAGCCGGAGTGATGCCAATGATCAGGAGCCGTGGCAGGTAAACTTCTATCCCGAAGGGCAAAATGCAAATATTATCGAAATAATTTTGAAAAAATAAAAAAATGGGGTTGACAAACGGAGAAATATGCCGTATAATTAATCCTGTTCTGCGGGCGTAGCTCATCTGGTAGAGCGCGACCTTGCCAAGGTCGAGGTAGCGAGTTCGAGCCTCGTCGCCCGCTCCACAAATGCTCTTTCACTTCTGTGAAAGAGCATTTTACTTGCCCTGAAAGGCAAACGTTTCTTCCGTGAGGGAGTAGCGAGCGTTCCGAAAGGGACGTGGCAAGTCAACATACTGGCGTTACCGCCTGGCTTGCCTTCAATCGCGAGACTCACATGTATTTCCCGGCTTTCGGTCATACATGGAGTCTTACTGCGCAAAAGAGAGAGACCTGTGTACGGCTGTTGGCTGGACGCAGGTCTCTTTTTTATCATCTACACAGGGAGAATCATCATGAACTGGAATTTTGTTTTTTTCTTTAACAGTATCCTGTTGGGTATCGGTTTGGCCATGGATGCTTTTTCTGTGTCGCTGGCCAATGGCCTGCGTGAAGCGAAAATGCCGCGGCGCAAGATGTGTGCTGTGGCCGGTGTGTTTGCCGCATTTCAGGCGCTGATGCCGCTGCTGGGCTGGCTGTGCGTGCACACTATCGTGCAGTATTTCCGTGCCTTTGAGAAGTTTATTCCCTGGATTGCGCTGGCGCTGCTGGGCTGGATTGGCGGCAAGATGCTGCTGGAAGGTCTGCGCGGCGAAGAACCGGAGGAGAGTGAGGGCGTGGGTCTGGCGGCGCTGCTGGTGCAGGGTGTCGCTACGTCCATTGATGCGCTGAGTGTGGGCTTTACCATTTCTGAGTACAACGCCGTGATGGCGCTGGTGTGTGCGATCATCATTGCGGTGGTGACGTTCTTTATCTGTCTGGGCGGATTGATGATCGGCAAGAAGTTTGGTACTCGCCTGGCCGGCAAAGCCGGTATCATGGGCGGTGTGATCCTGATTTTCATCGGCCTGGAGATCTTCATTTCCAGTTGGCTCTAATGATTTGCAAAGTAAAAGCACGCACGGTGAACCGTGCGTGCTTTTATTTTGCGTCCGGCCTGTCCGGCTCAGACAGTGTAGCGCAAAACCCGCATCAGCCGATCGGTGGCTCGGTGCAGCGTACGGGAGACGCTGGAGGGATTCAAAGATAGTTCCTGTGCGATTTGACAGACGCTCATCTCGTTGTAGAAGTACATTTCCACGATCTGACGCTGTCGGGCGGTCAGTTCCTGTTCCACGGCTTGCGGCAGATAGGTCAGCAGCCGCTGCAGCGTTTGGCTGTTGTCAGCTCCGTGCTGATGGTACCACTGCCGCAGATCAATGTGGGCATCAGAGGTGATATTGCGCATGTTTGGTGTACCCCCTGTCATAGTAATGCTTTGTTACCTGAGCCAGTGCCCGGCTTTGCCGCAGCAATGGGGTCAGTTCGGCAATGCGCTGCTGCAGTTGCCAAAGCTCTTCCGGATCGTCTGTTTGCGCGGCTTGCCGACGCAGCAAATAGATGCGGCTGGCAAAGGCGTCTGCATCGGCGGTGTACTGGGCCGACATCTCCAAAAGTGTCATGTGCATCTCTCCTCTCGTGAACGTGATAAAAAAGCGGAAATTTCAGAAAATTATTGTTGACAAACACCTCCTGTTCTGTTATCATAATCTTCGCTGGTTAACTTGCTGGTATAGCTCAGTTGGTAGAGCAGCTGATTTGTAATCAGCAGGTCGGGGGTTCGAGTCCGTCTACCAGCTCCAAAATTTTATATGGGGGATTTCCCGAGTGGCCAAAGGGGACAGACTGTAAATCTGCTGGCACCGCCTTCGGTGGTTCGAATCCACCATCCCCCACCAAATACCGAGTACCCGTCAGGGTATTCGGTATTTTTTATTTGTCGGATTCGAACGGCGGCTCTTGGCCGCATGCCGGTGGTATGCGGCAACCGCCGTGGCTTTTCCGCAGAAAAGCGCAGCCACCATCCCCTACCCAATAGCGGATACCGCTTCGCGGTGTCTGTTATCGGGTGCGTGAAACGCTGCCTTGAGATATCCGGCAGATCGTGCTATGATGAAATAAAGGCGGTGAAGCAGCGGTGAAAAAGTTGCGAAGCATATATGTGCTCATGTTTGTTATCCTCCTTTCCATGGAAATTTGTATTGCGCTGTTTGTCCGTGACGACTTTGTTCGTCCCTATATTGGCGACGTGCTTGTGACGGTGCTGCTTTGCTGTTTGTGCAGAGTGGTGATGCCGAAAGGCGTACCGGCCTTGCCGATCTATGTGTTTGTCTTTGCGGCGCTTGTGGAGGCGGCGCAATATGTTGACGTTGTGAAGTGGCTGGGGTGGGAAAATAACGCGATTCTCTCCCTTCTCATTGGAAGAACTTTCTCGTGGGCGGATATTCTCTGTTACGGCGTTGGCTGTATTGGCTTTTGGGCCGTGGAAAAAGGCGTCGTTTCCGGCTTGAAACGGCGTTAAGATGTGGTACACTATAAAAGTTAAGGAGGTGATACCGTGCGGAAGACTCTGTGGACAAAAAACTACACATTGCTGTTTTTTGCCAGTGCGGTAGGCTGTGCCGGCGGTATTGCTGGCGGCTTTGCCCTGTCCTTTCTGGTGTTTGACGAAACCGGCAGTACGCTGGCTTCGGCGCTCATCATGGCGATTCAGGTGATTCCCGGCGCCATTATTCCGCTGGTGGCAACGCCCTGGATGGATCGTCTGCCGCGCAAGCCTTTTTTGGTGGCCGGTGATGCCGTCAACGGCGTGCTATATGTCTTAGGCGGTATGTACCTGCTGCGCTGTGACTTTACCTATATTGGCTACCTCTTCTTCTCGCTGGTGCTCAGTAGTCTGCGCACCTTTGACTCGCTGGCTTTCAACAGCATCTATCCCAAGCTGATTCCTGCCGGAATGGAGCAAAAGGGCTATACCGTTTCCTCGATGCTCTATCCTGTGCTGCAGGTAGTGATGATGCCCATCGCGGCGCTGCTGCTGGATACCATCGGTGTGGCGTGGATTTTGGTGATTCAGGGCGGAATGTCTCTGGCGGCTTCCGTGATTGAAAGCCGCATCCAACTGCAGGAGGAAAACCGCATGGAGGGGCAATCCTTCTCGGTGAAGCTGTGGTGGGGCGACCTGAAAGAGGCGGCGGCTTATTTGGGCCGCGAGCGCGGTCTTCGCAGTATTTATAGCTACGTGGCCGCCTCTATGGGTGTCGGTATGGGCTATTCTTCGCTGCTGGTGGCCTTTTTCCGCGTGACGCCCGGCTTTACCACGGCCATGTATTCCCTCTTTTCCGTGGCAGAATTCGCCGGCCGCACGTTAGGCGGCTTGGTGCACTATAACATCAAAATTCCCGATAAGAAGAAGTTCCCCTTCGCCTTTTTCGTCTATCAGACTTACGATGTGATGGACGCCTGCCTTTTGTGGCTTCCCTATCCTCTGATGCTGGCTAACCGTGCGCTGTGTGGCTTTTTGGGCATCAACAGCGCCACCATGCGCCATGCGGCGGTGCAGCAGTATATCCCCGATGAGCTGCGCGCCCGCATCAACGGCTTTGAGAGTATGCTGTCTATGGCGTCCACCTCGGTTTTTACGCTGCTGATCGGCGCTATGGGTGAGGTGTTGGACTACCGGCTGTGCATGACGGTGTGCGGTGCCTTTGCCTGCGCGTGCTGCTGGCTTTTCGTCTGGCGCAACCGCGCCCACGTGCGGCAAGTATACGAAACCAAACGGGAAACGGAATCTGTGTGAGAAAACTACAGAGACACGCAAAAGAAAAAGGAGGACATCCGATGAACTTTATGGAAATTGCGGAAAACCGCCAGTCCTGCCGCAGCTACGACGCTGGCCGGCCGGTGGAGCAGGAGAAACTGGATGCGATGCTGCGCGCCGCGCAGCTGGCACCCTCTGCCTGCAACGGCCAGCCCTATCACTTTACCGTCTGCCGCGGCGAGGTGGCAAAAGAGGTGGAAAAAGCCGCTCGCGGCATGGCCGGTCTGAATAAGTTCGCCACCGATGCCCCTGTGGTCATCGTGGTGTCGGAGAAACCTTATGTGAAGACGGCCGCCGTTGGCGCCAAGCTGAAAAATAACGACTACCGTTCCATTGATATCGGTATCGCCGTGGCCTATTTGACGGCAGAAGCCGCGGCGCAGGGCCTGGGCACCTGCATTCTGGGCTGGCTGGATGATGCCAAAATTCGCGCTATCTGCGATCTGGACATGCCGGTGCGGCTGCTGGTGACGGTGGGTTATCCTAAGGAAGGCGATCCGCTGCGCAAAAAGGTGCGCAAGGAGCTCTCTGAACTGAGTAAGGAGCTGTGACAAAAAAGGAGCTGTTCTGATGAAATGTGTATTGATTGGTGCCGGTTCCCGGGGCATGCTGTACGCCAAGTGGGCCTATGAACACGGGGTGGAGATCGTTGCGGTGGCGGAGCCGCGGCGTGAGCGCTTGATCCGGGCCGGTGAGGTGCTGCGGATTCCGCCGGAGCGGCTGTTTTCCACAGCTAAGGAACTGTTTGCCGGCGAAAAACTGGGCGATACTGCCATCGTTGCCAGTCTGGACCGCGTCCACTTTGGCCATGTGATGCTGGCGCTGGACAACGGTTATGACGTGCTGTTGGAAAAACCCATCTCCCCCTCTGCGTGGGAGTGTCTGGAAGTGGAGCGCCGCGCGCTGGAACTGGGCCGTAGGGTGACGGTGTGTCATGTGATGCGCTATCATGCGCTGGTTTCTGCCATCCGAGAGGTGCTGGATTCCGGTGAACTGGGTCGCGTAGTCAACATCAAACATACGGAGAATGTGGGCAATTGGCATATGGCGCATTCCTTTGTTCGCGGCAACTGGCACAACAGTGCCGAAACCGCCCCCATTATCCTGGCGAAGTCCTGTCATGATATGGACCTGTTGCTGTGGTATACGGGCGCCCACTGCAAGCGCATTGCTGCATTCGGTTCGCTGGAATACTTCCGTGCCGAGAATGCGCCTGAGGGAAGTGCAGAGCGCTGCTGCGACTGTCCGCTGGGCGAAACGTGCCGCTTTGCCGCTATGCAGGTTTATCGGTCCACACTGGGCCGCTGGCCGTCTGACATGGTGTGTCTGGAGCAGACGGAAGAAGCGCTGGAGGAAGCTCTGCGAACCTCTCCCTATGGCCGCTGCGTGTACCGCTGCGACAACGATGTTTGCGACCACATGAGTGTGGCCATGGAGTTTGACACCGGCGCAACCGCTACCTTTACCCTCAACGGCCACAGTGACCGGATGTACCGCCAATTTCACATCATGTGCACCGAAGGTGAGATTGAAGCGGACGACCGCACCAACACGCTGACCATCCGCCGCTTCCCTGTCAACGGTTTGGCGCCGGAACAGGTGGAAGTGCGTCATATCGAAACATCCGACATTGGCCACGGCGGCAGCGATTTGGTGATGATGGAAGACTTCTTCCTCCGCGGCGGTGCCGAGCGCAGCAGCGTGAGCCGCTCGGTGGAGAGCCACTTGATGGCCTTGGCGGCCGAGGAGTCCCGTGTGACGGGCAAGGTGGTTTCACTGGCAGAATTCCGTGAAAAAATTTGCACTTGATTTCAAACCAAGCCCCACTTCGGTGGGGCTTTTTGCTGCCCAAATCGTTGGCTGCACGATGCCGGAAGACCAAGAAACTTGTGACGATCTTTAATGTAGCACAAGAAGCTTGGCAAGTCAAGCATAAATTAACAAGAAACTTGTGAAAATGAATTGACAAAACCAGAGTTCTGGGTTAAGATAAAGTCGAAAAAGGAAAACGTTTGTCGAAGGAGGGGGAAGTCGTGAGTTTTGGTGAACAACTGCGCCGCAGAAGAGAGGAATTGGGTATTTCGCGCGCCGAGCTGGCGCAAATGCTGGGTGTGTCGCGCTCGGCCATCGGCAACTATGAAACCGGCGTCAGCGCGCCCAAGGAAGAGGTGCTGCTGCAGCTGTTTGACGCGCTGGGGGTGGACCCCAACTATCTCTACCGCGACAGCTTTCGCGCGGCCGCAGGTGCTGTTTGCAGCCGTGAAGAGCTGCGCCTGCTGGAGAAGCTTCGCCGCCTGAGCCTGACGGGACGGCAGACGGTGTATGCGCTGGTGGACTCGCTGGGTCTGTGGCAGGCGGAACTGGAAGAAGAGACTGCTCCGGCGGAGCCACGAGTAATTCCGCTGTACCGCTCCCCTGCTGCTGCCGGTTATGCTGCGCCGGTATTTGGTGAGGATTTTGAGCCGCTGACGGTGAGCGGCGACGTGCCGCCCGGCGCGGAACTGGCCGTGCGCATTCAGGGCGACTCCATGGAGCCGGCCATTGCCGATGGCTCGGTGGTCTACGTCAACCACGATCCGCTGCAAAACGGTGATGTGGGCATTTTCTGCGTGGACGGCGACATGCTGTGCAAGCAGTACTATAAAGATCCGCTGGGCGTGGTGTACCTGTTCTCCCTCAACCGCCGCCGCGCCGATGCCGATGTGGTGTTCCTACGGGGCAGTGGGCGCAGCCTTACCTGTTTTGGCCGCGTGATCATGCATGCCCAGCCCCTGCCGCAATAACATAAAAAAAGACAAGGCTTTCGCCTTGTCTTTTTTTATGTTGGGTTCGCATTTTACCAGCGCCCCAGATTCTTTTCAAATTTTTCGGTATAGACCGTCTTGAGCTCCTCGGCGGAAATACCGTAGCAGAGGAGAATGTCATTGTAATACATCAGCACATCGGCCAGTTCTTCCACCAGCGCACCGCGCAGGTCGGGATCGGTGCAGGCGGTTTGGCCACCGTTTTTCTTGACGATGTCGATGACTTCGCCGATCTCTCCGATCATCCACAAGAGCTTATTTTGGCCGGTGGCAGGGCCGATCGGCTCCCACTTGTGGCGGTAGCGCTCCTGCAGCGTGCGCTGCATGGCCTGCATTTCGTTGATGGTGAAATCTGCCATTGTTCTGCCTCCTCGTTTACAGCAGGAAGCCGCCGTCGGCGGTCAGAACCTGTCCGGTGATGAAACTGGCTTTTTCGTCTGCCAGAAAAGCCACGGCGTAAGCGATGTCCTCCGGTGTGCCAAGACGGCCCAGCGGCGTCTCCTGCTCCAGCTGGGGCAGGTATTCTGCATTCAGCATGTTGAGCATATCGGTGCGGATCACGCCGGGTGCCACACAGTTGACACGGATGCCGGAAGGTGCCAGCTCTGCTGCCAGCGAACGGGACAGCCCCACAAGGGCGTGTTTGGTGGCAGAATAGACGGATTCGCAGCTGGAGCCTCGCAGACCCCAGATGGAGGAGATGTTGATGATGCAGCCGCTATGTTCATGGAGCATATGGGGCAGTACAGCTTGCGTGGTGTGATATGCGCCGTCTACATTCACGGCAAAATAGCGCCGCCACATATCCGGCGTAATATCCTGAAAAAGATCCTGACCGGCGATGCCTGCGTTGTTTACCAGCAGAGAAATGGGGCCAAAGGTCTCCTCTGTGCGTCGGACCATACGGTTCACCGCTTCGCGGTCGGCCACATCGGCCTGACAGGCTATCACACGGCAGCCTTCGGCGGTGAGCTGCGCGGCAAGCTCCTCGGCACAGTCCTGACGCTGGATGTAGTTGATGCAGACGGCCCAGCCGTTACGGGCCAAATGGGCGGCGATAGCGCGGCCGATGCCACGGGAAGAGCCGGTGACCAGTGCGATTTTCTCCATAGTACCCTCTCCTTATGAGATGTTAAAACAAGTATAACAAAAATTTTAAGATTTAGCAAGAAAAGTGTTGACAAACAAAAAAATATCATGTATAGTAATTAACGTTCTCCGCGCGGTTAGCTCAGCTGGTAGAGCACATGCTTGACGTGCATGGGGTCACAGGTTCGAGTCCTGTACCGCGCACCAAAACGCCGACAGTCGTTAGACTGCCGGCGTTTTTTACATTCCAACGAGGTGAAAAGATGGAAAAGATCACGGCGCAGCAGCGAAAACGGAATAACCGCCTGTATATCGTGCAAGCTGCGGTGGAATATCATATTTCTCTGCTGATGACGGGCTCTTTTTTTGCAGCGCTGACCGTGGGGCTGGGGATGTCCGATGCGCTGACGGGAATTCTCAGTTCTGTGATTTCTTTGGGATGTGTGTTTCAGTTGCTGAGTCTCATGCTGCGGCCCCGTCGTTCGCGGGCCTTTGTCACGACCCTCAGCGTACTCAACCAACTGTTGTTCGCCTCGCTGTACGCCATCCCCTTCCTGCCGGGCGGTGACCGGCTGCGGATTGTCCTGTTTGTGGCGGTGATTTTGCTGGCCTATCTCATCTATCATATCGCACACCCACAAAAAGTGAGTTGGATGATGTGTTGGGTGGAGGATCGGACCCGCGGTATTTTCACGGCCAATATGCAGATTTTTTCCCTGCTGAGCGGCATGGTGTTTTCCCTTGCTATGGGGGCGGTGTCTGACTATTTCCGCAACCGGGGGAGAGAAACGGCGGCATTTCTGATTTGCGGCTTGACGGTGCTGGTTTGGATGGCGGTGCACACGGCGCTGCTGTGCCGTGTAACAGACAGGGAGATCTGCCACTGCGTCGAGGGTGGCGTGGTGCAGCGGTTTGCCTCTGTGCTGCGGATTCGGAAAGTGCGGCGGATCACGGTGCTGTACGTGATCTGGCACGCGGCCAACTATGCGGCGGTGCCCTTTTACGGTACGTATCAGATCAAAGAGCTGGGCTTCAGCCTCACGCTGGTGGCGGCATTGAGCGTTTTGGGCTGCCTTGTGCGTGCGGTGGTGTCCCGTGCCTGGGGTAACTACGGTGACCGGCGCTCCTTCCCCGTCATGGTGCGGCTGGGTTTTGTGCTGGCGGCTGTGGGATTTGCGGCCTGTGCTTTTGCGGTACCCGGCCGCGGACTGATGCCGTTTGCGGTGTATAACCTGCTGTACGGTGTTTCGCAGGGAGCCGTTGAGATCGGAAGAACCAATCTTATTTTTGATGTGGTGCCGGAAGAGCAGCGTTCTGACGCGGTGGCTCTGACCCAAAGTCTTTGTGGGCTGGCCGGTTTTCTTTCCACGTTGGTTTTCAGTGCGGCGATGACAGCCGTGCAGCGCGCCGGAAACACGCTTCTTGGCGTTTCCTGCTATGCCCAACAGTTAGTGAGTGTGGTGGCGATGCTGTTGGCTTTGGCGGCGGCCGTATATGTCCATGTGGCGCTGGTAAAACGAAAATAAAAAAACCGGACGGGATCACCCGTCCGGTTTTTCTTTTCTCGTGTTATACGTTGTCCCAGGGAGAGCGCTGCGTGGGCGCGTCAGCGGCTTCGGCTGTGTGCTCCTCTGCGGCGGATTCGTCGGTGGGGGCTTCGGCGCTTTCGGCAGGAATGAAGGCGGTGGCTTCTGTGGGAGCGGAATAAACAGGTGCGCATTCTTGGGCGGCGACAGCCTTTTTCATCCGGCGGTCACGCAGCAGGATGAAGGCGGCGATCAGCACAACGGCAGCGGCAACCAGCGTGATGCCGCCGATGAGGATGGGGTTTGCCACGCGCTGCAGCACGGGGTTGAACACATCGGGCAGACCGGTACCCTGTGCCAAGAGCTGGGATATCTGTGCGCCTTTCAGGGGGAGGGCGATGCCAAGAACGGCCAACGCGGCCAGAATGCAGTCAACGCCAAGCCACAAAAAGCCCTTCTGCTGCGGCCAGCGGAACAGGAAGATCAACACGGCCAGCACCACGGCTGCCACCAGCAGCACGGTGGGAATCATGGGGCCGGTTGCCAATTCCAGAGCGACAGCCAGTTCGCCGTGCAGCTCCGTCTGCAACTCGGTGAAAAGCTGATCTACTTCGCCCAGCATGGGAAGAATCTCGGCTTGCACGATGCTGTCCAGGCCCAGAGCCAGCTGGTCATCCGTCAGGAAAGCCGTGTCCTCGGGTGCTGCCAGCCGGAGGAGCTGCACAAGCTCGGCGCGATTGGCCTCGACGATGCGCAGTACTTCTGCTTCCGTCAAAGAGGTGGTGGTAAAGCTGCCCTGCAGGACCTGCACCAGATCGTCGCCCAGAAGGGGCAGAAGCTCTGCCAGGGTCTGAGAGGAAAGAATGGCCTGTGCGGCTTCCGGCGTGATGCCGGATTCCGCCAGCGCAGCCGCCAGCTGGGGATCGTCGAGAGAGATCTCGGAGAAATCGATCTCCTGCACGATCTGCGTGGTGAGATCTTCAATCACCTCCGGCTGCAAAAGACCGGACACGCCGCGCCAGACAGGGTTTATAATCAGCGTGGGGATCAGCGCCAGACTGAGGATCAGTGCCAGCACAATGCCGAAAAAGTTAAAAACTTTTTTCATAGGAAAATCCTCCTTATATTACTTGCCTTCAGCATACAATAGATGGAAGCGCTTGGCAAGAAAAATAACGGTGGCCTTGTGGGAAATGGGGGGATATGGTGGCATATGCGAAAAAGGAGGCGGAAAAAGACGGAGAAAAGAAAACCGCTGATTTGTATTTCTTCCGACAGAAAACTGCTGGAGAGTGACGCGCGGCGCTGGATCACGCAGCTGCACAATGTCTACACGGACGCCGTGCATGCGGCCGGCGGAGTTCCGCTGCCTGCCTGCGGCGTGTGTGCCGAAGAGATGGCGCAGCTGTGTGACGGATTGCTGCTCTCCGGTGGTGTGGATCTGGACCCGACGCTTTACGGCGAGGTGCCCATCAACGATACCGTGCAGGTTATTCCCCAGCGCGATGCCTTTGAGCTGTCGCTGTTTCGCGCCTTTTGGCAGCAGCGTAAGCCCATCTTTGGCATCTGCCGTGGCTGCCAGCTTATCAATGTGGCGCTGGGCGGTACGCTCTATCAGGATCTGGTGGAGCAAAAGGGTCTGCACCATTCCCGTCCGGAACTGCGCCATCAGGTGTGGACGGAAGATGACTGTGTGCTGCGTGAACGATTCGGTGAAATGTTTTGGGTCAACTCCACCCATCACCAGTCGGTGAAAGATGCGGCGCCGGGATTGCGCATCACGGCGCGGTCTGCTGATGGCGTTGTGGAGGCCTTCGAGCACGAAAGCGGCTTGCTGCTGGCCACTCAGTTCCACCCCGAGCGGCTGACAGGGGCGCTGTGGGATCCGCGTACGCCGGATTTCGCGCCGCTGTTTTCTTACTTTACCAAACTTTGCCGATAAGAAAAGCACCCCTGTTGGGGTGCTTTTCTTATTTATTCAGCTTTTTCAGGTATTTTTCAAACTCTTCCGGCAGACCACACTGAAGCTCTACCATTTCTCCCGTGCGGGGATGGATGAACCGCAATCCCACGGCGTGGAGACATTGGCCGGTAAGACCGGGAACAGCCTTTTTGGCGCCGTAAACGGTGTCACCCAGAATGGGGTGACCGATGTGGGCCATGTGAACGCGGATCTGGTGGGTGCGGCCCGTCTCCAATCGGCAGCGCACGTGGGTGGCGCCCGGGTAACGGGCGATCACTTCCCAGTGGGTGATGGCGTGGCGGCTGTTGTGGGGCGTCACGGCCATCTTCTTGCGGTCTGCGTGGTGGCGTCCGATGGGTGCATCCACTGTGCCGCTGTCCTGCCGCAGGTTGCCCACCACCAGACATTCGTAGGTGCGGGCGAGGGTGTGGTCGGCCAGCTGCGCGGCAAGTCCCAGATGGGCCGCGTCGTTCTTGGCGGCGATGATCAGACCACTGGTATCGCGGTCGATGCGGTGAACGATGCCGGGGCGCTTTTCTCCGCCCACGCCGGAAAGCGAGTCGCCGCAGTGGTGCAGCAGGGCGTTGACCAGTGTGCCGTCGGGATGGCCGGGGGCAGGGTGCACCACAAGGCCGGTGGGCTTGTTGACCACAATAACATCGTCGTCTTCGTAGACAACATCCAGCGCGATGTCCTGAGCGGCCACTTCGGTTTCGGCAGCTACCGGCAGCGTCACGGCCACCGTTTCACTGCCTGTCATGCGGTAGCTCTTGCCGGGAACTTTGCCCTCGCACAGCACGCAGCCCTGCTCTAAAAGGCGCGCCGCGGCGCTGCGGCTCACGCCGTCCAGACGGGCGGCGAGGAAGCTGTCGATGCGTGCGCCGATATCTTCACTTGTCGCTTGCAGGATCTTCGGCTCCATGACGAGGCTCCTTTTTCTTTGCGTCATATTTCTCGTACAGCCACAGGTAGTAGATGCTGCCCAAAATGGCGCCTACCACCACGAAACAGTCGGCCAGATTAAACACGGGGTAGTCAAACAGCAGCAGGTCAAACATATCCACCACGTAGCCCAGCAACACGCGGTCGATCATATTGCCAATGCCGCCGCCGAGGATCAGCACACAGGCCGCAACACCCAGCGGATGGCGCACGATCTTCTTGAAGAGCACCACGGCCACGGCGATGAGAAGAACGGCTGTCAGCGCCACAAGAAAGACTGTCTTTCCGCTGAGGCTGGACCAGGCAGCGCCGTAATTGTGCAGCCGCCGCAGCTGCATGATGTGGGGGATGAAGGGCACAGACTGCCCCACTTCCAAATGGTTGACCGTCCAGTATTTGAGCCATTGATCGGCGCCGACAGTAAAAACAAGCAGCAGAATATAGAGCATAAAAGGAATCCTTTCTGCGAGACATTTTTCTTTATCATATCCCAAAAGCGGTGAATTTGCAACCACGGCATTCTGACACCGTCTGCGCATTTTTCTTGTGGTGTTTCTTGTGCTGCGCGGCAGTTTGTGCTATAATACATTAGTTAAAGTAGATTACTATCGCCTTTTTTCGAAAAGGACGGTTTGGAGGCTTATTTTGGATAGAAAACTGGTTTTGCTGGACGAGGCACAGATGACTCGTCAGCGCGATTTTGAAAAGAAGATTCGTCAGATCCATGCTCAGCGCGGCGTGACGCCCAAAGCATTGGTGGACACCTTTGGCTGCCAGCAGAACGTGGCGGACAGTCAGAATATCATGGGTATGCTGCAGGCCATGGGTTGTGAGCTGACCGATGAGGTAAAAGAGGCTGACATCGTGGTGCTCAACACCTGTGCCATCCGCGATCACGCCGAAAAGCGTGTCTACGGCACGCTGGGCGCCCTGACCCACACCAAGAAGGCCAATCCCCAGCAGATCATCTGCCTGTGCGGTTGCATGGCCCAGCGCGGTGAAGTGGCGGAGAAGGTGCGCAAATCTTACCGCCATGTGGATCTGGTGTTTGGCCCTCAGGCCATGTGGAAGTTCCCGGAGCTTCTCCATCAGGTCTATACCCGTCGCGGCCGTGTCTTCAGCGTAGAAGATGAGCATGGTCACATTGCCGAGGGTATGCCGGTGGTCCGTGAAGGCGGCATCCGCGCATGGGTTTCCATCATGTACGGCTGCAACAACTTCTGCTCTTACTGCATCGTGCCCTACGTCCGCGGCCGTGAACGCAGCCGCGATCCCGAGCGCATTTTGGAAGAGGTGCGCGAATTGGCCGAGGCCGGCTACAAGGAGATCACGCTGCTGGGCCAGAATGTCAACTCCTACGGTAAAGATCTGGGCACCGGCTACAATTTTGCCGCACTCCTGCGTGATATTGATAAGATCGAGGGCGACTATCTCATCCGCTTTATGTCCTCCCAGCCCAAGGATGCCACACCGGAGCTCTTCGATGCCATGGCGGAGTGCTGCCATGTGGCCAAGCAGCTGCATCTGCCGGTGCAGTCCGGCAGCAACCGTGTGCTGCGTGCCATGAACCGCCCCTATACCAAGGAAAAATATCTGGAACTCATTACCTACGCCCGTAAGGTGATGCCGGAGCTGGTGCTCACCTCCGATGTGATCATCGGCTTCCCCGGTGAGACGGAAGCGGAAGCCATGGAGACGGTGGAACTGGTGCGTCAGGTGGAATTTGATGCCCTCTTCACCTTCATCTTCTCTCCCCGTCCCGGTACGCCGGCGGCGAAGATGGAGGACCCTGTGCCCCGTGCAGAAAAGCAGGTCTGGTTTGACCGTCTGTGCGATGCCCAGAATGAGATCTCTGCGCGGCTCCACGCTGAATATGTGGGCCGCACCGTCCGTGCGTTGGTGGACGGCGAGACGGACGATGCCCGTTGGCCTCTTTCCGCTCGCACCGCCGGTGGCCGGCTGGTGCATTTGGTGGGCGATAAGAGCGCTCTTGGCACCTATCAGGATGTGAAAATTACCGACAGCAATACATGGGCTCTCTTTGGAGAGATCATCTGACCTTATTTGACATTTTCGAGGAGGTAACAAAATGGCAGAGCTGACCCCCATGATGCGCCAGTATCTGGAGATCAAGGAACAGAATCAGGACTCCATCCTCTTCTTCCGGTTAGGCGATTTTTATGAAATGTTCGGTGCCGATGCGCGCACTGCTTCCCGTGAATTGGATCTGACGCTGACCAGTCGCGACAAGGATAAGACCAAGTCTGCTGAGGAGCGCATCCCCATGTGCGGCATCCCCTACCACGCCAGTGATGCCTATATTGCCCGTCTCATTGCCAAAGGCTACAAGGTGGCCATCTGCGAGCAGACGGAAGACCCTGCCACCGCAAAGGGTTTGGTCAAGCGCGACATCATCCGCGTGGTCACCCCCGGTACGGTGATCGACTCCGCCTGTCTGGAAGAGGGGCGCAGCAACTTCTGCGCCGCGGTGTATCTGGATGAGGACAATGCCGCCTTGTGCGCCTGCGATATCTCCACCGGCCAGACCCACGCCACCGCTTTTTCCGGACTGGAGCGCGTGAGCCATCTTTTGAACGAGCTGGGCCGATTCTCTCCTGCCGAGGCGGTGATGAACGAGGGCGCCTTCGCCAATCAGACGCTGCGTGACATGCTGAGCAGCAAATTCCGCTGCCACGTGGAAAAGCTGCCTGCCTCCCGTTTCAAAATGGAGGATGCCGAAAAGACCATCCGCCGCCAGTTTGGTGAGGAGGGCTTTGCTGCCCTGCCGCGCAACAACGGCGCGGCGGCACTGGCGCTGGGCGCACTGCTTACCTATCTCTACGAGACGCAGAAGACGGATCTGGGTCATATCGACTCTCTGGAATACTACGAGCAGGGCCGCTTTATGGAACTGGACCTGACGGCGCGGCGCAATCTGGAACTGACAGAAACGCTGCGCAGCAAGGAGAAGAAAGGCAGTCTCCTGTGGGTGCTGGACAAGACAAAAACCGCTATGGGTGCCCGGTGCATGCGCTCGTGGCTGGAGCGTCCCATGCTGAATGTCAACGACATTAACCGGCGCAACACCGCTGTGGCGGCGCTGGTGGACAACACGGTGGCGCGGGAAGAGCTGATTCTGGCCCTCTCCGGCATCGGTGATATGGAGCGGCTCATGGGCCGCATCGTCTATGGCAGCGCCGGCGGCCGCGATCTGGTGGCGCTGTGCCGCGCCATGGAAAAGCTGCCGGAGGTGAAGGCGCAGCTGGCCGCTTTTGACAAAGGCCGCCTGCGCACCCTGTATGAGCAGCTGGATACGCTGGATGATCTGGCGGCCCGTATTGCCCAAACGCTGGTGGACGAGCCTCCCTTCTCTGTCCGTGAGGGTGAACTGATCCGCGACGGTTTCGATGCCGAAGTGGACCGCCTGCGTGCCATTCTCCACGGTGGTAAGGGCATCATCGCCTCCATGGAGGCGCAGGAGAAGGAGCGTACCGGCATCCGCACGCTGAAGATCGGCTATAACAAGGTCTTCGGCTACTATATCGAGGTGTCCAACTCCTTCCGTGAGCTGGTGCCCGAGACGTATATCCGCAAACAGACGCTGGTTAACGGCGAGCGTTTCATCACGCAGGAGCTGAAAGATCTGGAACACGATATTCTCTCGGCTGCTGACCGTGTGGGTGCGCTGGAGTATGATCTCTTTACCCGTCTGCGTCTGGAGATCGCGGCTGCCGTGTCCCGTGTGCAGCAGAGCGCTGCTGCCGTGGCGGAGCTGGACTGCCTGTGCTCGCTGGCGGCTGTGGCGGTGAAGAACAACTACTGCTGTCCGGTGGTGGACGATTCCGGTGTGATTGAGATCCATTCCGGCCGTCATCCCGTGGTGGAACATATGCGCAAGGATACGCTCTTTGTGCCCAATGACACCTACATGGGCAAAACGGAAGAACGTGCCGCTATTATCACCGGCCCCAATATGGCCGGCAAGTCCACCTATATGCGTCAGGTGGCGCTGATCGTGCTGATGGCACAGATCGGTTCTTTCGTGCCGGCCCGTGCCGCCCATCTGGGTGTGGTGGATCGCATCTTCACCCGTATCGGCGCTTCGGACGATTTGAGCGCCGGTCAGTCCACTTTTATGGTGGAGATGACGGAGGTGAGCGACATCCTCCGCAGCGCCACGGATAAGAGTCTGCTGATCCTTGATGAAATCGGTCGCGGCACGTCCACCTTTGACGGCATGTCCATCGCCCGTGCTGTGCTGGAATACTGCGCCGACCCCAAAAAGCTGGGCGCCAAGACCCTCTTTGCCACCCACTATCACGAGCTGACCGCCATGGAGGGGACGCTCCCCGGCGTGAAGAATTATAATATCGCCGTGCGCACCCGTGGCGAGGAGATCATCTTCCTGCGCAAGATCATCCCCGGCGGCGCCGACCGCAGCTACGGTATCGAGGTGGCCCGTCTGGCAGGACTCCCCGACAGCGTGGTGGGCCGCGCCAAGAAGATCCTGCGAGAGCTGGAAGATGAGTCGGGCCGGCCTGCACCTGTGCTGACGGAGGAGGACCAGATGTCCTTTGCCGCTATGGGTGAGGCGGAGGTCGTCGATGCGCTGCGCCGCGCACAGGTGGACAGCCTCAGCCCTCTTGAAGCGCTGAATCTGCTGTACGAACTGAAACAGAAACTCAAGTAATCATTCCGGAAAGGAGGCCAACGCATGCCTCACATTCAATGTTTACCCACCCACGTGGCCGATCTCATCGCCGCCGGTGAGGTGGTGGAGCGCCCTGCCAGCGTGGCAAAAGAACTGCTGGAAAACGCCATTGACGCCGGTGCCACCGCCGTCGTGGTGGAGTTGGAATGCGGTGGGCTGACTTACCTGCGCATTACGGATAACGGCTGCGGCATCGCGCCCGAGCAGCTGCCCACGGCGTTTCTGCGCCATGCTACCAGTAAGCTGCGCACCGCCGAAGATCTGGCTGCTATCGGCACGCTGGGTTTCCGCGGCGAAGCGTTGGCTGCCATCTCCGCTGTCAGCCGCGTGGATATTTTCTCCCGTCAAAAGGGGGGCGAAAGCGGCGCCATGCTGCATCTGGAGGGCGGTGTGCCCGGCCAGGTGACGGAGGCCGGTTGCCCGGAGGGAACGACCATCTGTGTGCGTGACCTCTTTTACAACACGCCTGCCCGTATGAAGTTTATGAAAAAGGACAGCGCTGAGGCGGCGGCTGTGAGCGGTATCGTGCAGCATCTGGCCCTCAGTCACCCCGATATTTCCTTCAAGATGATCCGCGACGGCGTGGAAACACTGCATACGCCCGGTGACGGAAAGGCGCTCAGCGCCATCTATGCCGCCATGGGCCGCGATTTTGCCATGGGTCTGCTGCCTGTCAAGGGCTGCGGCGGCGAGGTGGCGGTGCAGGGCTTCGTCACCAAACCCCTCAACGGTCACGGCACCCGCGGCCGTCAGGTGTTCTTCGTCAACGGCCGTTTTGTTAAGTCCCAGCTGCTGCAGGCGGCTCTGGAGGAGGCCTATCGCAATCGTCTTTTGAAGGGCAAATTCCCCGGCTGTGTGGTGCATATCACCATGCCCGCCGATCAGGTGGACGTGAATGTTCACCCGGCCAAAACGGTGGTGAAATTTGTTTCCGATAAAGCCGTGTTTGACGCTTTTTACTACACGGTGCGCGATGCGCTGGACAGCGAAAATAAGCCGGAGCCTGCCGCGCCCCGTCAGGAGAGCTTTTATCAGAGCATGACGGTGCAGCAGTATAAAGAAAAGGCTGCGCCTGCGCCGGAGATTAAGAAGCCGTTGGGCTCTTTTGTGACCCGTCCGGCTGTGCCGGCTCCCGTTGTGCCTGCCAAACCTGCGCTGAGCGCTGTGCACGACGTTGCTGAAAGAGGAAAGTCATTTACCGCGTCCATCCCTGATCGGGAAGGACGGGAAGTAGCCTATCATATCACGCCCCCTGCCGCTCCGGTGGAAGAGGTGGTGCAAACGGCGGTGGAGCTGCCGGTGCAGCCGACTGTCGCGCCGGAGGTCATCCAGCAAAAGCTGGAGGAAAAAGAAGCACCGTGGCGCATGGTGGGCGAGGTGCTGCGCACCTACATCATTTGTGAAGACGAAGCCGGCAACATGTGGCTCATTGACAAGCACGCCGCCCATGAGCGTATCCGTTTTGACGCCCTGAAAGCCGGTGACCGGCCCGTCATGGCGCAGACACTGCTTTCGCCCCTGACCGTCACGCTGGCGGCAGAGGAGGCGGCAGCCGTCTTGGAGAATCTGGAAGTGCTGCGCCGTCTGGGCTTTGCCTGCGAAGATTTTGGCGACGGCACACTGCTGGTCCGTGAAGTTCCGGCCGACATTCGCACCGGCGATGCGGTTTCCGCACTGGAAGAGCTGGCACAGAAACTGCTGCTGGGACGCATCGATCCGGAGGGTGTCCGGGATGAACTCTATCACACCATGGCCTGCAAGAGCGCCATCAAAGCCGGCATGGTCTCGGACGAAAAAGAACTGGCCGCGTTGGTGGAAAAAGTGCAGAGCGGCGAGATCCGATATTGTCCCCACGGAAGACCCGTGGCGGTCAAGCTGACCAAGTACGAGATCGAGAAGATGTTCAAGCGCGCGTGATGCGCCGTAAAGGAGAAAGCTCATGCCCCCTCAAATTGTCTGCGTGGTGGGTCCCACCGCGTCCGGAAAAACGAAAATGGGCGTTGCCATTGCCAAGCGCTTTGGCGGCGAGGTGGTCAGCGTGGATTCCATGCAGATCTACCGCGGCATGACCATCGGCACCGCGGCGCCCACCCCGGCGGAGACGGAGGGAGTCCCCCACCACATGATCGCTGTGGCCGATCCGTCGGAGAGCTGGTCTGTGGCGCGTTTTGTCGAAGCGGCAGATGCGTGCATACAGGACATCCTGCGCCGCGGCAAGCTGCCGGTACTGGTGGGCGGCACGGGCCTTTATCTGGACGCGCTGGTGCGCGGCAATAGCTTTGCCGAGGGACACTCCGGCACCGAGGTGCGCCAGGCGCTGCAAAAGCGCATGGCAGAGGAGGGTGCGGCAGTTCTGTTGGAAGAGCTGCGCGCCATTGATCCGGAAGCTGCGCAAAAGCTCCATTTGAAAGACGAAAAAAGGATCCTGCGAGCACTGGAAGTCTGGCAGGAGACAGGAAAAACAATTACCCAGCATAATCTGGAGACGCAGGCCGTGCCGCCGCGGTATGAGGCGGCGTATATCGGTCTGGACTTTGAAAACCGGGATGATCTGCGTGCGCGCATTGACCGCCGCGTGGATCTCATGGTGCAAGAAGGCCTTTTGCAGGAGGTGCGCGATCTGCTCTCCTCCGGCATCCCCTCCACGGCGACTGCTCTGCAGGCCATCGGCTATAAGCAGTTCTTGGCGGTGGAGGAAGGTCTGGCCACCGAGGCCGAGGCAGTGGAGGAGGTCAAGCTCCGCTCCCGACAGTATGCCAAGCGGCAGCTGACGTGGCTGCGCCGCAATGAGGCCATCCACTGGATCCGCTGGGAAAAAGTGCCCGATTTCCAATCGGCTCTCCAAAAAGTGACAGAAATCCTCACCGCTCTGGGATTATCCTAATTCCAGACGGACGAGCTGTAAGCCTATCGTCCGCCAATAGAAAAAAGGAGCAGACGATATGCAGACAAAATCCAATTTGCAGGAAATTTTCCTCACCCGTGCCCGTAAGCAAAACAGCAGCGTGACCGTTTTTCTGGTCAACGGCTTTCAGCTGCGGGGCACCGTGACCGGCTTTGACAACTTCACTGTGGTTCTTGACAGCGATGGGAAGCAGCAGGTCATCTACAAACACGCCATTTCCACCATTGTGCCGCAATACGCCATTTCTCTGCAGGAGAAGGCGGATATCTGATTGTTGCGGCACCTTTCCGAGAGGTGAAACCGCTTCATGAAACATTCCACTCCCATTTTCAAAATTCTCGCCGGCTTCGTGCTGGTGGGTGTGCTGCTGCTGTTCGGCATGCAGTCGTGGCAGTATTTTTCCAACCCACTGACCACAACTCTGGTCTACAAGGCTGAGACCGAAGTGACCATCGCCACCGATGGCTGGGTCGTCCGCGAGGAAGAGAGCTTCCACGCCGAGGGCGGCACGCTGGTGCACGCGCTGCGGGAAGGCGAAAAAGTTGGTGTCGATCAGTTGATGGCGTCGGCTTACAGCAGCAGCGGCGCGCTGGAGATCGTCAAACGCATCGAGGAGAAGTCTCTTCAGCTGCAGCAGCTGGAGTTTGCCCTCTCATCCTACATGGATCCGGATGCGGCGCTGAAGCTGGACAGCACCATTACCGAAGAGCTTTTGGCACTGCGCAGCAAGCTCAGCCGCAACGACTATTCCTCTGCTGCCGAAGAGGTTTCGCAAGTGAAGGGAAACATCCTCAAACGCAGCTACTCCTTTGCCTCGGCGACGGATATCCAGAACGAGATTCGAGAAGTGCAGGAGGATCTGGCATCGCTGCGAGGTTCTCTTTCCGGTGTGACCAACATCCGCGCCGACCGGCCGGGTATCTATTCGGCGGTGTGCGATGGATATGAGCAGATGTTGACCCCGGCCTATCTGGAAAATCTGACCCCCGGCAAGCTGGAGGAGATTGCGGTCGGTACCCGGGAGGGCAACGTGGGCAAGCTGATCTACGGTGACGCATGGTACTACGCCTTTACCCTCACCGAGAAGGAAACGACACAGCTGCTGGATAGCGACAGTGTCTATCTGCGCTTTTCCAAGGGCTTGCAGCAGGATGTGGAAGTGGAGATTGTTTCTGTCAGTGAAGCAGAGAACGGACGGCAGGCCATCGTGGTTTCCTGCGATAAATACATGTCTCAGGTGACGCAGCTGCGCCACCAGACGGCCACATTGGTGCTGGGCAGTCACGGCGGTCTGCGGATTCCTGCTAATGCGCTGCGCCTGAACGCCAACGGGCAAAGCGGCGTCTACTGTCTGGTTGGCTTTATGGCGGATTTCAAGCCCGTGGACGTGGTCTTCCGCGGTGACGGCTATACGCTGGTCCGCGCAGCGGAGGGCACTACAGGCGGCGATATCCTGCGCTCCGGTGACGAGGTCATTGTCACAGCCAGCGACCTTTATGACGGAAAAGTGGTACAATAAACACTCCGGAAAGGAAGAACTACATCATGTCCATTGCTGAAAATATTGCACGCATTCGTGCACAGATCGACGCTGCCGCCCGTGAAACGGGCCGTACCGGAGCGGATATTACGCTGGTGGGTGCCAGCAAGATGAATGATGCCGTCGCTTGCCGCGAGGCTATTGCTGCCGGCATTGATGTGCTGGGTGAAAACCGCGTACAGGAGATGACGGCCAAGCTGGCAGATAACGCCTATGACGGGGCGCCGCTCCATTTCATCGGCCACCTGCAGCGCAATAAGGTGCGTCAGGTGGTGGGTAAGGCGGCGCTCATCCAGTCCGTAGGCAGCCAATCTCTTCTGCTGGAAATCGAAAAAGAAGCGGCCAAACAGGGTCTGGTGCAGGATATCCTGCTGGAGGTCAATATCGGCGACGAAGAGGCGAAAAGCGGGTTTGCCGCCGCTGAGCTGTTTGCTGCCGCCGAGCTTGCCAAAACGCTGCCCCACGTTTCGGTGCGCGGTGTGATGACCATCCCCCCTGCTGATGCAACACGGGAGGAAAATATGGTATATTTCCGCAAAGTGCAAGCACTATATGTTGACATCAACGCGAAAGTGTACGATAATAAAATGGAATATATCTCGATGGGTATGAGCGGAGATTTTGCCGACGCCATCCGTTGCGGCAGCAACATGGTGCGAGTTGGTACCGCCATTTTCGGTCAGCGATATTACACTAAATAAAGCAGGAGGTCAATGCATATGAGCCTGATGGACGAATTCAAGAAAATCATCCACCCCTATGATGACGAAGATGACTATGATGAGGATCTGCCGGAGCCCAAGGCCCGGGAAACCGCTCCTGCCTATTTTGACGACCGCCGTGAGGAGCGCAAGGCGGAGGATCGCCGCAACAAAGTGGTGAACATCCACGCCACCGCGCAGCTGAAGGTGGTTCTGGTGAAGCCCGAGCGTTTTGAGAATGCCTCTGAGATCGCCGATCACCTGCGCGACAAGCGCACGGTGGTGCTGAATCTGGAATCCACCAACAAAGATATTGCTCGCCGTCTGGTGGACTTCCTCTCCGGTGTTGCCTATGCCGGTGACGGCAAGATCAAGAAAGTGGCAGCCAACACCTATATCATCACGCCGTATAGCGTGGATATCATGGGCGATTTGATCGACGAACTGGAAAGCAGCGGCCTGTACCTGTAATGATAGAGAAAGCGGAGGGATCATCACATGTTTACACCTCAGGAAGTTTCCGAAAAAGTATTCCCGAAAGCCTCGTTCGGTGGCTATAACATGAACAGCGTGGACGAGTTTCTCGATACGCTGACCGAGGACTATTCTGCCCTTTATAAGGAAAACGCCACTTTGAAAGCAAAGCTGAAAGTGCTGGCTGAAAAGGTGGAAGAATACCGTGCCACGGAGGATGCTATGCGTTCCACCCTTCTGACGGCACAGCGCATGGCAGCCCAGCTGGTGCAGGAAGCCCAAACGGAGAAAGACCGCGTGCTGGAGGTCGCCCGTGCCGAGGTTTCCGCGCAGGTGGGCCGTCTGGATGAAGAGCGGCAGGCGGCAGAGCAGAAGCTGGAGATGGCAAAGAAGGAGTTGGCATCCTTCCTTCAGCGCAGCCGCGAGCTTTGCGCAGCACAGGTTGCCTTCCTGGCCCAGCTGCCCGAGATGGAGCTGACGGACAAGCAGGAACCTGCCGTTCCGCAGGACACCATCCGCATCGTCAGTCAGGATATCCTTCGCGCCTTTGCCGAGGAGACGGAAGCCGCTGAGGAAGTGGCTGTGGACGAGCCTGTGGTGGAAGCGGTCGAGGAAGAAGTGCCCATTGCCGAGGCATTCCGGCTGGATCTGGACGAGCTGAAGTTCGGCCGCAATTACAACGCAGAATAATAGGGATAAAAAGCGGCTCTCAGAGCCGCTTTTTAATCAAAGGGAGCGAAAAACATCATGTCCAAACCGATCATTGCCCTGCTGTACGACTTTGATAAGACGTTGTGCACGCAGGATATGCAAAACTATGCCTTTATTCCCTCTCTGGGCATGGAGCCCAAAGACTTCTGGTTGGAGGCCAACACCTTCGGCTGGCGCGAGCATATGGACGGCATTCTGGCCTATATGTATACGATGCTGCGCAAGAGTCGGGAAAAGGGCCTCTCTCTGCGCCGCGAGGCGCTGGTGGAGATGGGCCGCTCCATCGTACTTTTCCCCGGCGTCAAGGAGTGGTTCCGCCGCATCAACGCCTTTGGCGAAAGTCTTGGCGTGGAGGTGGAGCACTATATTCTCTCCTCCGGTTTGAGGGAGATCATTGAAGGTTCCGGCATCAGCCACGAGTTTCGCGAGATTTACGCCAGTGAGTTTTACTACGATGAGACGGGAACGCCGGTCTGGCCCAAGCTGGACGTCAACTTTACTGCCAAGACCCAGTTTGTCTACCGCATCAATAAGGGCGTGCTGGACGTAGCCAACGACAAGGATCTCAACGCCTCTATGCCCGATGACAGTAAGCGCGTGCCGTTTACCAACATGATCTATGTGGGTGACGGTTTGAGCGACGTGCCCTGCATGAAGATGATGCGCTCCTACGGAGGTCAGGCCATCGCGGTTTATCAGCCGGAAAGCCGCAGCGCCGTGGAGGAATTGCTGGCCCGTGGCCGCGTGGACTTTATCTTCCCTGCCGACTATCGGGAGGGCTGCGCTCTGGATACCACCGTGAAGAACATCATTCGAAAGATGGCCGTCACGGATCTGCTGGCCGAAGAACATGCTGGCCAGATGAGCCAAATCGGTAAGGGAGATCTGCCGTATCAGGCAAGTCTCTTTGAGTAAGCAAAAAAAGAGCTGACCGAAAGGTCAGCTCTTTTTTGTTAAGGCAGATAGTATAGCGGGTCAACCCACGTACCGTTCTTCATAATACCGAAGTGCAGGTGAGGACCGGTGGAATAACCGGTAGAACCCATGGCGGCAATCAGCTCGCCCTTGTAGACCTTGTCGCCCACGTTGACATACAAGTCGTCACAGTGTGCGTAATAGGTGACAAATCCGTTGCTGTTATGGTCGATCTTAATGAGATAACCGTAACCACCGGACCAACCGGCGTAAGTCACAATACCGCCGTCAGCGGCGTAGATAGCCGTACCGGTGCGGTTACCGATATCGATTGCCTCGTGGTAACTGGAGGCGCCGGCGGTGGGGGAATCGCGGTAGCCGAAGTAAGAGGTGATCACGCCGCTGGCGGGCCAACGGAAACTGCCAGTGGGGAACCAGGTGGGACGAGGTATAGTGCCGGTGGCCTGCAGCTCGGCAATAGGCTCGCACAAAAGGGCAGAAGCCACCACTTCACGCTTGCTTTCCTGACCGTTGATGTAGGTGACGTTGGCGGTAATGTCGGCCTTGCCGTAGATACCGGAACTGAGCACTTTGTAGTCGCCCTGATACATGGAGTCATCCAGTTGGTACTCGACGGAGTAAGGAACATTCTGTACGTAGGTCTGGCGCTCCACATTCAGCACCGTCAAATAGGGCACTGCGTTGGAGATCAGCAGCACATCGCCGGGATGCAGACCGCTGGCGCTGTAACCGGGATTCAGGTTGCGCAGAGCAGACACGGTCATGTCATATTCGATGGCGATGCCGTAAAGGGTGTCGCCGGATTTGACGGTGTAGGTCACGGCACCTTCCTTGGTGTCGTTGACGATCTCGGCGATATTGCCAAGATTCATCATGTAAGAGGCGTCCACAAAGCCTTCGATGATCTCTACATCTTCTACAAAGTCACACTCCACCGTGTTGGGGGTGTGATAGCCCACCTTCAACTGTTCCAGCATCTCTTCCAGAGCGCCGGCATAGGGGGTGGCGGCAATCAGTTCACCGTCTACGTAGAGCGCATAGCCGTACTCCACCATACCCAGATGGTCAGAGAGGTTGTCGGTCAGAACTTCAGAGTCCTCAATGTCGGTGCGCAGCACCATGTTGGTCTCCACTTTCAGCAACGCCGGATCGATAGCGAAAGAGTCGTCAGCCAGCGCTTCACGGGTAATAGACTCCACGTGAGAGAGGGCTGCGGCAACTTCGTCTTTGCTGCCGACAGTGCCCAGCGCAACGCCGTCATATGTAGCGGAGATACCCAGCGTATACAGGCTGAGTACAACAGCGAAAAACGCAATGCACAGAGCGCTGAAGAGGAAGAAGGCGGGGTGGATGTGCATGCCCTCAAAGAAAGAACGGCGCTTGGCACCGGTGTGAATGGAGCTTCTGCGGCGGATCTGCGTGCGTTCGCGGATACGGCAGCCGATGCGGGGCAGACTGCCCCAGGCAAAAAGAAAAAGCTGGCCGATCCGGCTTTCGGTCTCCGGCAGCTTGGCCTCGCTGCGGTCGCGTCTGAGCTCCTTGATGTGGCAGCAAAGATTGCGGAAGGGGGAAATCAGGCGCTTCTTGACGGCGTGCTGGATATCCACATCAAACATGTCGGGATGTTCGCCCAGATACCATGCCCACTGCTTCAGATTTTCCCTCCACTTTGCCCAGATTGAACGGCGCATTTCCGAGGTAATTTCATGTTTTTTCAAATCTTGCTTCATGGGAAAGATTCCAATCTAATGGTTACAAAATAGTTACAGATGGTATATTACATTGTTTTCGGCGTTTCGTCAAGCAAAATGACGGAATTTAGTTAAGGAAACAAGAAATAAATTTTGGAAAAAGGTGAATTTGAGTCGTTTTTATGTGAAAACTACAAAATATTGTGGTTTGCTCTGCGGCAATGGCAGACGCAAAATTTATAGATTCTCCGCCGACCCCATTTACTTCTCGTATAAAGTGTTGTATAATCAACTTCCTGTATAAAGAAAAGGAATTCGGGTGAGAAATATGGCAACTGATTTTTCCCGCACGTTAAGTCTGCTGCGGCAGGAAAAGGGCATTTCCCAGCGAAAGGCAGCCGCCGAGCTGGGCATCAGTCAGGCTCTCTTGAGCCACTATGAAAACGGAATCCGCGAACCGGGCCTTGCCTTTGTGGTGAAGGTCTGTGAATATTATCACGTCTCTGCCGATTATCTGCTGGGCCGCACCCTCAGCCGCGACGGCGCCATCATCGACGCCGGAGACCTGTATGACTCCAGTGCTGAGAAGGGGACCCTCAAGGGCAGCATTCTGGCAACACTGCAGAAGAAGCTGGTGGTCAACTCCGCCAGCCTGCTTTTTGATGTGCTGGGCAAGACGGGCAGCCGCGAGGCCGTCACCGCTGCCGGTGATTATCTGAGCGCCGGTCTTTACCAGATGCTGCGAGCGCTGTATCGCCGCGCCGGCGAGAATGAGGGGTATTTTTCCACGCCCCACGCCGATTTTGATGCAGGCCTTGTGTCGGCACAGATGCATCTGAGCCGTGTGCGCTATGCCCGGGCGTTGGATGCCCACGTGGCTGACGGCGGCGAATTCCCCCGTCTGGATGCCGAGAGTCTCAGCACCGCCTATCCCGGCCTGAGTCAGAGCGCCGCACAAGTGCTGCACAATGTGGATGAGAATTGCCGCGCTTTGAACGAAAAAGAATGAGATCCCCCTTAAGGAGGTTACGTTACTATGTTTGACCAGTCTAAAATCAGAAATTTTTCTATTATTGCCCATATCGACCATGGTAAGTCCACGCTGGCAGACCGCCTGCTGGAGCTGTGCAACGCCGTGCCGGAGCGCAATATGTCCAATCAGCTGCTGGATAATATGGAGCTGGAGAAAGAGCGCGGCATTACCATCAAGTCCCGTGCCGTGCAGATCTTCTATAAGGCGAAAGACGGCGAGACGTACGCCCTGAACCTGATCGACACCCCCGGTCATGTGGACTTTAACTACGAAGTCTCTCGCTCTTTGGCTGCCTGCGAAGGCGCGCTGCTGGTGGTGGACTCCAGCCAGGGCGTGGAAGCCCAGACGCTGGCCAACACCTACCTTGCCATGGAGCACGAGCTGGAGATCCTGCCTGTGTTCAACAAGATCGACTTGCCTGCCGCCGATCCTCTGCGCGCCAAGCAAGAGGTAGAGGAGATCATTGGTCTGCCTGCGCTGGATGCCCCCGAAATCAGCGCCAAGCAGGGCATCAATATTGATGCTGTGCTGGAGGATATTGTGCAGAACGTGCCTGCCCCCAGCGGCGACCCCAATGCGCCTTTGCAGGCTCTGGTGTTCGACAGCCAGTACGACCCCTATGTGGGCGTGGTGGTCCTCTTCCGCATCAAGCAGGGCACCATCCGCCGCGGCCAGACCATCCGCCTCATGGCCACCGGTGCCCAGTACACCATTCTCGAGTGCGGCTACCTCAAGCCTCTGGGCTTTGAGCCTTGCGAAGCGCTGCAGGCCGGCGAGGTGGGCTACTTCACTGCTTCCATCAAGAACGTGAAGGATACGCAGGTGGGCGACACCATCACCGGTGCCGATAATCCTGCCGATGAGCCCCTGCCCGGTTACCGTCCTGCCCAGTCCATGGTGTATAGCGGTATCTATACCGAGGACGGCTCCAAGTATCCCGATCTGCGCGATGCGCTGGAAAAGCTGCAGCTCAACGACGCCTCCCTCACCTTCGAGCCGGAATCCTCCGTGGCGCTGGGTTTTGGTTTCCGCTGCGGTTTTCTGGGTATGCTCCACATGGAGATCATTCAGGAGCGCATGGAGCGTGAGTTCAATCTGGATCTGGTCACCACCCTGCCCTCCGTTATTTACCACGTCTATAAGAATGACGGCACCATGGTGAAGGTGGATAACCCCCACAACTACCCCGATCCCAACCATATCGAGCACGCCGAAGAGCCCTATGTGAAGGTTTCCATCATTGCCCCCAACGAGTTCGTGGGCAATATTATGCCCATGTGTCAGGACCGCCGCGGCGAGTTTAAGGATATGCAGTATCTGGATACCCGTCTGGTGGAGCTGCACTATCAGATGCCCCTCAACGAGATTATCTACGATTTCTTCGATACCCTCAAGGCCAACACCAAGGGTTATGCTTCGCTGGACTACGAACTCTCCGGTTACCGCACCAGCGATCTTGTGAAGGTGGACCTGCTCCTCAATGGCGACGGTGTGGATGCCCTGAGCTTTATCGCCCATCGGGATAAGGCCTATCCCCGTGCCCGTCGTCTGTGCGAAAAGCTGAAGGAGAATATCCCCAGACAGCTGTTCGAAGTGCCCATTCAGGCAGCCATCGGCGGCCGTATCATCGCCCGTGAGACCGTCAAGGCCATGCGTAAAGACGTGCTGGCCAAGTGCTACGGCGGCGATATCACCCGTAAGAAGAAGCTGCTGGAGAAACAGAAGGAAGGCAAAAAGAAGATGCGCAACCTGGGTACTGTGCAGGTGCCTACGGAAGCCTTCATGGCAGTCCTCAAGCTGGACAGCGAGTAATATTTACTCCAAAAGAATGAAAGTGCCCGGTGGCTGCAGTGAACTGCACCCACCGGGCACTTTTCCTTATTTCAATAGATTTATTTCGCTTTGCAGATTCTCCAAAAATCGCCCGGCATGGGCGCCGTCCATCTGGGTGTGGTGAAACTGAAAGGAGATGGGCAGTTCATGCCGGAAACCGCGCTTGCGATACTTTCCCCAGATGATAAAGGGATTGTTGAAGATGCCGCTGTTCATGCCTACGGCACCGTCCAACTCCGTCTCCACGATGGCGGAGGTGCCGATGACCATGCTGTCTGCCGACAGATCACGGTCCTGCGCTGTCTGAGCCACCTGCGCCGTGTGCCGGAGGTACTCGCTGCTGAAAGCTGCCAGATCATCGGTATACAGGATATCACAGGAACTGACCTCTCCATTCTTGTTTTTCACAATGGTGTTCACTGCGATAGTCTCATATTGCATCAGCTTGTCGCCCACGGGCAGGAGATAAAACTCCTTGATGCCCACCGCTGCCTTGCCGATGCAATAGTCCAGCAGCATGTTGAATTTGAAGCCGCGTTTTTTGCTCACGCGGATGAGATTTGTCACATCCAACGTCTTAAAGAAGGTAACCATAGGGTTGGGCGCTTTCATCCACAGTTCGTATGCGGCCGCCCGGGTGGTCTCCCGGGGGTTGATTTCTTTTGCCATAATATGCTCCTTACTCCGCTTTCACTGCAAACCGATAGACCGTCTTGTGGCGGTATACCTCTCTCGCCCGCAGTATCGGCGAGGGGAAGTTCTCGTGATGCACGGCGTCGGGCCAGAACTGGGTCTCGAGGCACACGCCGTGGTGTTTACCGTAAACGGCGCCGTCCTTGCCCTGCCGCTCCGTCAGGAATCCGGCGGTGTAGACCTGCAGACCCGGCAGCGTGGTCTCGGCGTCCATGCAGATACCGCTCTCGGGGCTGTAAAGTTGTGCCGCGGCGCCATCATTCAAGCAGAAGTTGTGGTCATAGCCGCTGTACTCGGCCAGTTCGGCTGCTCCCAGTCGCTCGCCCAGCACGGCACCGTGCCGCAGATCCAGCGTTGTGCCATCCACCGCCCGTACCTCACCGGTGGGGATGGTGCCTGCGCCGCAGGGGGTGTAGTGATCGGCGCTCACGCGCAGTGTGTGGCCGGCGACGCTGCCGCGTCCCTGTCCTGCCAGATTGAAGTAGGCGTGGTTGGTGAGATTGCAGACGGTGTCGCGGTCGCTCACCGCTGCATAGTCGAGGCTCAGCGCGCCGCCGGAGAGTGTATAGGTAACGCTGACTTCCAGCGTGCCGGGATAGCCGTCCTCCCCGTTGGGAGAAACGGTGTGCAGCGTGACGCAATTTTCCGCCGTCTGCTCCCATTCCCACACTTTCTGATGCAGGCCGGAGGGACCGCTGTGCAGCTGGTTTTCTCCCTCGTTGGCGGCCAGAGCGTACGTTGTCCCATCCAGCGAAAACTGCGCTCCGGCGATGCGGTTGGCGTGGCGGCCCACCGTGGCGCCCAGATAGCCATCGTGGCGTTGATAGTCGGCGAGGGTTTCGTAACCTAACACCACATCGCGCCGTGCGCCGGTTCTGTCCGGCACGTAGAGACGGTGCAGCGTAGCGCCGTAAGGCAGAATCTGCGCTTCCCATGCGCCCTGCCGAATGATGATCTTTTCCATGGTGTACCTCCAACGGTTTTTCTGTATTTTATCACCGTTGGGCGCGGCTGACAACCAGAAAAGCCGTTGACAGCCTGCCGGATCGCGTGCTATCATGGGTTCAACCAAATATTTCACCTTCCCCACCACCGGGTGGGGGTCAAAAGGGCGTCCAAAACCTCGCCGTAGGTACGGCATACCGCAGGTATGTTATAAGGTGGGGCTTTGGATGCCTTTTTCATAAGGTGGCCACAGGAGGACTTGCTATGTATATCAAACCCTTTGCCGTAGAAGAGTGGATGAATGAATACGAGGATAACGCCCGTTACAACATTGCTGAAACCTGCGTGGACTCCGTCAGCGTGGACGAGTTGTTTGAGCTGGTGGGCGAGGATAAGGATGCCTTCCTCAAGGATATCTGCGCCCGCCGACTGACCTACGGCCACATTTTCGGTGCACCGGAGTTCAAAAAGGGCGTGGCTTCCCTCTACCGCACCGTGAATCCCGAGGAGATCATCACCACCCACGGTGCTGCCGGTGCCAGCCACCATGTGTTTTACTCTCTGGTGGAGCCGGGCGATCGGGTGGTCAGCATCATGCCCACCTATCAGCAGCTCTATTCCATCCCTGAGAGCTACGGTGCCGATTTGCAGCTTCTCCACCTGAAGCAGGAGAACGACTACCTGCCCGACCTTTCCGAGCTGCGTGCGCTGGTGACACCCGGCACCAAGCTTATCTGCATCAACAACCCCAACAATCCCACCGGCGCTCTGATGAGCGGCGAACTGCTGCGCCAGATCGTGGCTATTGCCCGTGAGGCAGGCGCTTACGTGCTGTGTGACGAGGTCTACCGTCACCTGACCCAGAGCGATGAGTGGAGCGAGTCTATTGTGGATCTTTACGAAAAGGGCATCTCCCTTGGCAGTATGTCCAAGGTCTTCTCTCTGGCCGGTCTGCGTCTGGGCTGGGTCGCCACCCACGATAAGGATGCGCTGGCCTCTATGACCTCCCACCGCGACTATAACCACATCAGCTGCGGTCTCTTTGATGAGGCACTGGCCGGTGTTGCCCTGCGCCATAAGGAAAAGCTGCTGCAGCGCAATCAGGGCATCGTGCGCCATAATCTGGCGATTCTCGATGCCTGGGTGCAGTCCCAGCGCCACGTGCACTACACCAAGCCCAAGGCCGGCACCACCGCGCTGGTGTACTACGACTATGACATCCCCTCCCGTGAGCTGTGCATCGACATGTACAACCGCACCGGCGCATTCGTCACTCCCGGCGACTGCTTTGAGCAGGGCCGCAGCATGCGCATTGGCTACGCCTGTGATGAGCAGGTGCTGCGCGATGGCTTGAAGGCCATTGACGAATACTTCGCCCTGCTGGACGCGGAGGGCAAGTAATATGAGCCGCATTCGTGTTATCGCCGCCGGTGATGTCAAGGCGCTCTTTACCCTCCCCATGGCGCTGGAGGCGGTGGAGCGGGCGTATTTGCAGAAGCAAACGGGACAGGGCGGTATCTGGCCAGCGCTGCCGTGATCCTTAAAAAGGCCGAAATGCTGGATGTGGGAACGAATTGTGAGTTGTAAAAAAGAGGACGCGCCTGAGCGTCCTCTTTTTCGTGCCGCCCTCAACGGCACGGCGAAAAATAATCCTCAATGGTTGACTTTCGCCGCAGGCGTAGTATACTGAGCGTACCTTGAAGGAGGGATAAAGCGTGAAAAAATTCTGGAGCTATGCCGCCATCGTACCTGCTGCAGTGCTGCTGGCCTTTGTCTATTATATTTTCATTGTCACCAATAACTTCGCCCCTGCCGGTCTCAACGGTATTGCCACCATGATCCAGTATAAGACGGGCTTCAGCATCAGCTATATGTCGCTGCTGATCAATATCCCCTTGTCGGCATTGGCCTATTTTCTGGTGCAGCGGAGCTTTGCGATCAAGACGCTGCTGTTTTCCGTGGTGTATTCCGTGTCTTTTCTGCTGCTGCAAAGTCTCGATTGGACCCATATCCAGTATAATGCGCTGGGTCACGACACCATCTATCCTGTGATTCTCAGTGGTGTCCTCAGCGGCGTGGTGTACGGTGTGTGCTTCCGCAACAACGGTTCCACCGGCGGAACGGATGTGCTCTCCCGTTATATCAACAAGGTGCGGCCGGACACCAACTTTTTCGTGGTCACCTTTACCCTCAATGGCCTTGTGGCGGTGGCCTCCGTGTTTGTCTATTCTGAAGATATCCTGAACTATAAACCGGCGGCGCTGTGCATTATTTACTGCTTCATTTCCGCCTTTGTGGGCAACTTTATGCTCAAGACCACCAAGACGGCCTATAAATTCACCATCATCACCTCCCACAAGGAGGAACTGGTGGCAGAGATTACCGGCAAACTCCACCACGGCTGTACGGAGATCGAGGCAGTGGGCTCTTACACCGGTGATAAAAAGGCGGTGCTGATCTGCATTATCAATAAGCACCAGCTCAATGACTTCCAGAAGATTCTGGCCCGATTCGGCAATACATTCTCCTATTTTGAGACGGTCAACGAAACTTACGGTAACTTCAAGCAAATCAAAAAGACGAAATAAGAAAAAAGGCTTGAGCGTTTGCTCAAGCCTTTTTATAGTATCATCGCTATCCGGCAAAGCATCCTATACACCACGCTGGCCACGGAGTCGAAAGGGGAAAGCAGCGGAGGTCTGAGAGTGCCTGCATACCGGCCTGAAGACTTCCGGTGGGTGTAGGAGCATTGACGGGATAACCAAAGACTGCTATACTGACGATAAAGCAATGAAAGAAAGGGGTTACTTGCGATGAAGAGGACGATTTCTTTTTGGGTTTCGACGCTGATTGCTATTGGCTGTGGTATCTGTCTCTACTTCTGCCACCGGAGCGGCCTGCTGCTTGAGGACAGCGTAAAAGCGGCTTGCTTTGCATTGGCGATGCTGGCGTTGCCCTTTGCGGCCAGTGCCATCATTGGACTCGTGTTTGATGCCACGGTGGAAGGTGAGGACGAAGAGTTTGAACTCTGGAAAGTAACGCTTGCCGTCGCCATCGCGTTTCCGGTTCTGGGCATTATGCTGCTGGAGTCCGGACTGTCCCGTATTTTCCCGATCAATGCCAAGCTGGTGGTGGATGCGCAGATCGCGCTTCCGCTGATCATCAACTACCTGTTGACCCTGTGGGCCATTTTCGGAGACAAGAAGAACAGACCCCTCTATTATTCCGAAGAGGACTATATCAGAAAAAAGGTAAAAGAGATGGAGAGAGCGGGCACCAGCACTTCTACAACGGGAGAAACCCCGACAGACCCTTATGGCCGTCCTACCGGAAGAGGATATTGATTTTCCGCATCTAAACAGACGCCCCATAGCCCCTTGCTGCGGCATGGCGTTGAACGGCGCTATGATCGACGGTTTATACGAGAATAAAGAGGGAGGAATCGTTATGGATGAAAAGATTTTTGAAAAAGCGCGGAAAGAGCTGAGTGTTTGCCAAAGAAATATCTGGATCAATCAATATGTGTGCAAGCACAAGCGGCGCCCGGTTTTTCCGGCCTATTATGTGCTCCTGATGGCTTTTTCGTATCTGTTTTTCAGAAAGGCCTTTTTGAGTGGAGCATTCTATCCCTTTTGGATGGTGCTTGTGGGCGTGATTGCCGTTATTGTCGCTGTCGGAATCGTCAGTGCGGTATCCTCGGCCTCGCTGCGCAAAAAGGCGGAACAGGAATGCACCATTCCTGCCATCACGCTGGATGAAACCACGCTTGCAACTGAAAGACAGTTGCTGGACGAAAGCGACCGGATGGAAGAATTGGCAAAAAAGTACGAAGACACACCGGGATGCCTCAGCGTGATCTTTCCTGCAGGCATTATGGTAATCTGCTATGGCTGTTTTGCATGGCTGCAAAAGCTGGAGCGGCCTGGAGGAACGATCTTCTATCTGATTTGTCTGTGTATTTTTTTTACCGTCTATGCCCTGTTCATGCATGACGCCCTTATGGATGGAACGGAGCTCCCCCTGTCCGAGGACGTCAAAAAAGCGCTGCAGCAGTACCATAGAGAGTGTATCAACAGAGCGAAACTTGCTAGCATAAAGCCGTCTCCTGCAGCAGTGGAGGCGTATCGGCGACGTCTCCGGGAGGAAGAGCGCGAAGCCGCAGAGAAACTGGAGCGGGATAAAGATGCCGATTCCCGTGGTCTTGCTTCCGGCAGAGGTTATTAGGTAAAAGAAAAAAGGCTTGAGCGTTTGCTCAATCCTTTTTCAAATTTTCTCCATGATCCACAATATCACCCCGTACACCACGCTGGCCACTGTTCCGTACAGGATCACCGGCCCGGCGATGACAAACATCTTTGCACCCACGCCGGTGATGAAACCCTCTGCTTTGAAGTCGATGGCAGGGGAAGCCACCGCGTTGGCAAAACCGGTGATGGGCACCAGAGTACCGGCACCGCCGAACCGGGCGATCTTGTTGTAGACGTTTAATCCCGTCAGCAGAACCGAGAGGAACACCAGCGAGACCGACGTGGCGGTACCGGCCGACTCTTTGTCCAGCCCCAGCGCTGTCCACAGCTCGCTGATCCCCTGCCCCAGCGTACAGATGGCGCCGCCGATGAGGAAGGCCAGCAGCGTATCTTTTACGATGGGTGATTTTTTCGCTTTTTTTGCCACATAATCCTGATATTCTTTCGGCGTCATGTCCATTGGCAGCACTTCCTTTCTCCCGTATCTTTTCCCGTCGGAGGAAAAACATACACCACTTGCCAAGCGGAACGAAAAAAGATATACTTGTGGAGAAGAAAAATGTGAAAGGCAGGTGCCGAATATGTCGGATCAGTATCGTCCCTTTGGCCGTAAGGCTCGTCAGTTGGCGCTCATCGACCACGATTGGTGCATCGGCTGCGGCTACTGTGCGATGTTTTGCATCACCAAATGCATTTATCAGCAGCCGGACGGATTCTATACCGTAGATCAGGAGCACTGCATCGGCTGCCGCTCCTGCAAGGTCAACTGCTTCATGGATGCTGTCACCATGCTGCCCCCTAAACAGGAGAGCTGAATGAAAGAAAAAATCCTTCGCCCGTTGGGCCTGTACCTCCACATCCCGTTTTGCAAGTCCAAGTGCGCCTATTGCGATTTTTATTCCCTGGCCCATCGGGAAGAGAAAATGGATGACTACGTCCGGGCGCTGATCAGCCATCTGGCGGAAACTGCTCCTATGGCCACCGGCCACACCGTGGATACGGTGTATTTTGGCGGCGGTACCCCCAGTTATTTGGGGTTTGAGCGCATGGCGCAGCTGCTGCAGGCGGTAAAAAAGCATTACCGCGTAGCAAAAGACGCCGAGATCACCATGGAAGCCAACCCCGACAGCCTCTTTGGCTGGAAAGAATTGCGCGCGCTGCGGCGGCTGGGCCTCAACCGGATTTCTCTTGGTGTTCAATCTTCCGATGATTCGGTGCTGCGCGATATCGGTCGTATCCACAGCTGGCAGCAGGTGGTGCTGGCGGCAGAGGAAGTGCGCCGCGCCAAAATTCCCGATCTGAGCCTCGATCTGATCTACGGCCTGCCGAATCAGACCATGGCGCAGTGGCAAAAGACGCTGTCCGATGCCCTCTCCCTCTCCCCTGACCATATTTCCTGCTATGGCTTGAAGCTGGAGGAAGGTACGCCCCTGTGGCGGCGGAGGGAAAGTCTTACCCTGCCGGACGATGACGAGCAGGCGCAGATGTACCTCTATACGGTGGAATATTTGCGCCAAAGTGGCTATGTGCAGTATGAGATCTCTAATTTTGCCCACGCCGGCCACGAGTCCTGTCACAATTTGAAGTATTGGACGTTGGGTGAGTACGCCGGCTTCGGCCCCGGCGCCCATTCGGACTTCGGCAATGTGCGCTACGCCTATTCGGCAGATCTGGATGCATACCTGCAAGGCCAACTGCTGCTCAGCGAGTCTGAAACCATGGAGGAACAGGAACGTGAGCAGGAGTACATCATGCTCTCTCTGCGCACTGTCGCAGGACTGGATGTGAAAGCGTTCGAAAATCGCTTCCGCTGCCGGTTTGATGCGCCGCAGAAGCTGCTGAAGCAGTATGCCGATCACGGCCTTGCCCAAGCTACCCAACGCGGCTGGCGCTTGACGCCGGAGGGTTTTTTGGTGTCCAACGCCATCATCGCGTCCCTGATCGAGGTGCTGGCAGAAGAAAAACTGCGTCGGCAGGAGAAAACGCAGCGCGGCGACTATCGCATTGTGTAAAAAAGAAAACGGACGCAAAGGCGTCCGTTTTTCGTTTATACACCCGTCAGGTCAAAGGGCGGCGTATATTCCGGCTTGGCGGAGCTGTCCTCCTGCAAAAAACCGTCGGTAATGCCGCAGTCGGCCATGTACTGCGCGGCTGCCTTGTACTCCGATTTTCGCACCGTGCGTGCCAAATTGCCTTCGGCGTTCGGCTGGGGCGTGTATTGGCTCATCAGGGAGAAGAGCACCTGACCGGGACGGAAGGTGCGTGCCACCCAGTCGATGCAGGCTTTGGTGTTGGGGAGCTGCCCCGGCAGCATCAGATGGCGGATGATGACGCCTTTTTTGATTAGTCCCTCCTCGATCACGACTTCACCCACCTGACGCACCATCTCTTCGATGGCGGCGGTGGCCACTTCAAAATAATCCGGCGCAGCGGAGAGGGGTGCCGCCAGCTGACTGTCGGCATATTTCAGGTCGGGTAGATATACATCCACCTTCCCTGCCAGCTGCCGCAGCGTGTCGACGCTCTCATAGCCGCCACAGTTCCACACCACGGGAACGGGCAGTGGATCTTCCAGCGCTTCCAGAATCCACGGCGTGAAATGGGTGGGCGTCACCAGATTGATGTTGTGGGCACCTTGATCGATCAGCTCACGGAAGATTTGGCGCAGCCGCTCCACGCTGATCTCCCGGCCGAAGCCGCCTGCGGAAATGTCGTGGTTCTGACAGAACACGCACCGCAGTGTACAGCCGGAGAAAAATACAGTGCCGCTGCCTTGCGTGCCGCTGACAGGCGGCTCCTCCCAGTGGTGCAATCCTGCCCGGGCAATGCGCAGCGTGGCACCCATGCGGCAAAAACCGCGGCCCTCGGTGGCGGTGCGCTCTGCACCGCAGCGGCGTGGGCAAAGTGTGCAGATCATTTGCTGATGTCAAAGTCGGGGCCCAGATCGCCGCTCATCCAGTGGCGGCGGCACAGGCCGATATACTTGTCGTTGGCTCCCAGCACCACCTGTGCGCCTTCTTTCACCACGCGGCCGCTCTCGTCAAAACGGGCGTTGAAGGCGGCTTTCTTGCCGCACCAGCAGATGGTCTTTACCTCTTCCAGCTTGTCGGCCAGCACCAGCAGGTGATAGCTGCCGGGAAACAGCTCGCCGCGGAAGTCGGCTCGCAGACCGTAGCAGATCACAGGGATGCCGCAGTCGTCCACCAGATGCACCAGATAGTACACCTCTTCTTTCGACAGGAACTGGGCCTCGTCCACAATGATGCAGGCGTACTGCTGCAACTCCTGGTCGGACATGGCCTGCATCTCGTGGAAGTAGACGCAGGGGTGCTTCAGGCCGATACGGGAATAGACCATGTGGTCGCCGTCACGAGTGTCCAGCTGGGGCTTGACCATCAGCGTCTTTTGCCCGCGTTCTTCATAGTTGAACCGCGCCATCAGTGCGTTGGCGCTCTTGCTGGAGCCCATAGCGCCGTACTTGAAATAAAGCTGTGCCATTTTCTCTTTCTCCTTTATTCCTGCGGAAGTTCCCGCGTTAATACTTCAAAAGCGGAGGGGACCGCCTTCTGTGCCCGTTGTGCCGCGCCGCACCATTGCCATTCGCTGCAACCGGCGCCGTTGACTTCCACCACATAGCCGGTCATCTCCCAGCGGATATGGGTGAAGATGTGGTGGAACTGCAGGCGCTTGATCCACCGGTGGGGCGTTACGCCCCACGCTGCCAGCTGCGCGGCGGCTGCGGATTCGTCCAGCGCCCCTTCCGTGTGGGGGTATTCCCACAAACCGGCCAGCAAACCGGCCTCCGGCCGCTGCCGCAGGGCGGCTTCGCCGTTTTGCAGCAGAAGGAACACCGTTTTTTCTTCTGTGCGGCGTTTTGTCTTGCTGATGCGTACGGGCAGTGCTGTCTGCCGCCCTTGGGCATAAGCGGTGCAAAAACTGCGGGCCGGACATTCGGCGCACAGCGGCTCTCCGTTGGGAAGGCATACGGTGGCGCCCAAATCCATCAGCGCTTGATTAAACGCGCCGGGGCGCTGATCGGGCATCACGGCTGCCATCAAGGCGCGGAAGCGGCTGCGAGTTTTTGCCTCGAGGATATTTTCCTCGCTGCCGGTGATGCGGCTGGCCACGCGCAGCACATTGCCGTCCACAGCAGG
>JAZKYM010000033.1:0-7619 GCA_045612165.1 Vescimonas sp. | reverse complement strand
CCGTGGCTTTACGGTGACGGTGCGCAACCTGAAGGTGAGCGCCGGCGCCGGCTTCCTGGTGGCACTGACCGGCGACATCATGACGATGCCGGGTCTGCCCAAGGTGCCCGCCGCCGAGAAGATCGACGTGGATGAGACCGGCAAGATCACCGGTTTGTTCTAAATAATCACCATGAGGTCTGCAGCAGTTCGCAGACCTCATTTTTCTGTCTGCTGCATGGTATGGAAAGGAAAAAGTGAAGAACAGTTGACAAAAGCGCCGGCAAATCATAGTATGGAGAATAGACGAACAAGAGTGCCGGTGGTGCCTGTATCATGGCAGTACGGATCGATATCAAATCATGCGGAGGTACAAACAATGGATTATGCAAAAGAGTCTTTGAGACTGCACGGGGAGTGGAAGGGCAAGATCGAAGTGGTCTGCACCGTGCCTTGCCAGACGAAGGATGACCTGTCTCTGGCCTATACCCCCGGCGTGGCACAGCCCTGTCTGGAAATCCAGAAGGATGTGAATAAGTCTTACGATTTGACCCGTCGCCACAATTTGTGCGCGGTGATCACCGACGGCAGCGCCGTGCTGGGTCTGGGCGATATCGGCCCCGAGGCCGGTATGCCGGTGATGGAGGGCAAGTGCGCCCTTTTCAAGGCATTCGCCGACGTGGACGCCTTCCCCCTGTGCATTAAGACGCAGGATGTGGATGAGTTTGTCAACGCCGTGTATCTCATCTCCGGTTCTTTCGGCGGTGTGAATCTGGAAGATATTTCCGCACCTCGCTGCTTTGAGATCGAGCGCAAGCTGAAAGAAAAGTGCGACATTCCCATCTTCCACGACGACCAGCACGGTACGGCCGTCATTACGCTGGCAGGTTTGCAGAACGCCCTGAAAGTGGTGGGCAAGAAGGCGGAGGATGTGAAGATTGTCACCTCCGGCGCCGGTGCAGCCGCCATCGCCATTGTCAAGCTCCTGCTGAGCGCAGGCTATCAGAACATCACCATGTGTGACCGCAGCGGCGCTATCTACGAAGGCCGCGAGGGGCTCAACTGGATCAAGAAAGAGATGGCCGCTGTCACCAACCGCGAAAAGAAGGCCGGCAGCCTTGCCGACGTGCTGGTGGGAGCCGATGTGTTTATCGGTGTGTCCGCACCCGGTACGCTGACGACGGAAATGGTCAAGACCATGAACCGCGACGCCATTGTGTTTGCCTGCGCCAATCCCACGCCGGAGATCTATCCTGATGATGCCAAGGCAGGCGGCGCGAAGGTGGTGTCCACCGGACGCAGTGACTTCCCCAACCAGATCAACAATGTGCTGGCTTTCCCCGGCATCTTCCGCGGCACCTTCGATGTGCGCGCCAGCGAGATCAACGAGGAGATGAAGATGGCTGCCGCTCAGGCGCTGGCTGACCTCATTTCCGACGAGGAACTGAATGCGGATTACATTATCCCCGCTGCCTTTGATCCCCGGGTAGGCCCTGCTGTGGCTGCCGCGGTGGCGGAAGCTGCCCGCAAGACCGGCGTTGCCAGACTGTAAAAAAACTGCATATCGACTGACGGGCCCTCCTGTGCTATAATGATTGCAGATCATCAGCACGGGAGGGTCTTTTGTGAGCGAAGTGAATAACAATCAAAAAAGGCCTTTGTGCGTGGGAATTCTGGCCCATGTGGACGCAGGAAAGACAACGCTGAGCGAGGCGATGCTGTACTTGAGCGGCGCGGTGCGCAAGCTGGGCCGTGTAGATCACGGCGATGCGTTTTTAGACACCGACACGCAGGAGCGGCAACGGGGAATTACCATCTTCTCCAAGCAGGCGATGCTGCAATTGCCGGAGTGGGAAGTGACGCTGCTGGACACGCCGGGGCATGTGGATTTTTCCGCCGAAATGGAACGGACACTGCAGGTGCTGGACTGTGCCATTCTGGTCATCAGCGGCACAGACGGTGTGCAGGCCCACACGCGCACCTTGTGGCAGCTGTTGGAGCGGTATGAGATCCCGACATTTCTCTTTGTCAACAAGATGGATTTGAACGGCGCGCAGCGAGAAGAGGTGCTGGCGCAGCTGCAGCAGCGGTTGAGCGGCGGCTGCGTGGATTTCGGCACAGAGGAGGCCGCGTGGCAAGAAGCGGTGGCTATGTGTGATGATGCGGCGCTGGAGGAGTTTCTGGGCGGCGGCAGCGTGAGCGAGGAGACGGTGTGCCGTCTGGTGGCACAGCGCAAGGTGTTTCCCTGCCGGTTCGGCGCAGCGCTGAAGTTAGAGGGCGTAGAGGCGTTTTTGCAGACGCTGGCGCAATATGCGCCGCGCAAAGAGTATCCGGCGCAGTTTGGCGCACGGGTATTCAAGATTTCCCGAGATATACGGGGTGAGCGGCTGACATGGATGAAGATCACCGGCGGTACGCTGCGGGCCAAAATGATGCTGCAAGGCGGCGAGGGTGAGAAAATCTGGGAGGAGAAAGCCGACCAGCTGCGCCGTTACAGCGGCAGCAAATACCAGATGACAGACGAGGCGTGCAGCGGAACCGTGGTGGCGGTGACGGGTCTTTCCCACACCTATCCCGGTCAGGGGCTGGGATTTGAGACGAAGGACACCTGCCCGATTCTCGAACCGGTGCTCAACTACCGGCTGGAACTGCCGGAGGGGGTCGATCCCCACACGGTGCTGCCCAAGCTGCGGCAGTTGAAGGAAGAAGATCCTGAACTGACCGTCATGTGGAACGAGCGCTGGCAGGAGATCCATGTGCGACTGATGGGCCCTGTGCAGCTGGAAGTGCTGCAAAAGCAAATCGAGGAGCGATTCGCGCTGGCGGTTACCTTTGGTACGGGCAGCATTGTGTATAAAGAGACCATTGCCGCGCCGGTGGTCGGCTGCGGTCACTTCGAGCCGCTGCGCCACTATGCTGAGACGCACCTGTTGCTGGCGCCCGGTGAACGGGGCAGCGGTGTGCAGGTGGACTCTGCCTGTCCGACAGATCAGCTGGATCTCAACTGGCAGCGGCTGATTTTGACCCACCTGACCGAGCGCAGCCATCCCGGCGTACTGACCGGCTCGCCGCTGACAGATGTGAAAATTACGCTGACGGCAGGCCGCGCCCACCTCAAGCATACCGAAGGCGGCGACTTCCGGCAGGCCACCTATCGCGCTGTGCGGCAGGGCCTGATGGGTGCCCAGAGTGTCTTGCTGGAGCCGTGGTATGATTTCCGGTTGGAAGTGCCCCACAACTGCGTAGGACGCGCCATGACCGATGTGCAGAACATGGGCGGCAGCGTAGACGATCCGCAGGTATGGGGCGATATGACTATCCTGACGGGGCGTGGGCCGGTGGCACAGCTGCAGAACTACTGGCAGGAAGTGGCGATTTATACCCGTGGACTGGGGCGGCTGAACTGTGCGCTGCGAGGTTACGAACCGTGCCACAATGCCGAAGAGGTGATCGTGGCCATTGGCTACGAGGCGGAACGCGACACGGAAAATCCGGCGGACTCCGTTTTTTGCTCCCACGGTGCCGGTGTCACCGTAAAGTGGGATGAGGCGCCGCAGCATATGCATGTGGCGAGCCCTGTTTCGCTCTCCCAGCCGGAAGTGGAAGAAGCGGAAGCGCCGGTGCGCCGTCGCGCCTATGACGGTGCGGCGCAGGACAAGGAATTGCAGGCCATCTTCGAGCGCACTTACGGCAAAGTGGAGCGACGGGATTTCCGGCCGCCACCCAAGGTACAGCGCACGGAACTGAAAGAGAATTATCACATCCGCGACCAGAAGGATGGGGCGGATTATCTGCTGGTGGACGGCTACAACATCATCTTTGCGTGGGACGAGCTGAAGGCTCTGGCGCAGATGGACTTGGCGGCAGCGAGAAGTGCGCTGGAGGACATTTTGGCTGACTACCGTGGCTTCCGTCGCTGTCAGGTGATTCTGGTGTTTGACGCCTACAAGGTCAAGCGTAATCCCGGCAGTGTGGAAAAGCGCAACGGTATTCACGTGGTGTACACCAAAGAGGCGGAGACGGCGGATATGTATATCGAAAAGGCCAGCTACCGCCTGCAGAAGGAGCACCGCGTCCGTGTGGCAACCTCCGATAATCTGGAGCAGCTGATCGTGTTGGGTCACGGCGCGCTGCGTCTGTCGGCGGAGGCATTCCACGCCGAGGTGGAGGATACCCGCGGTCAGATCGCCGAACTGGTGCGCCAGTCCAACCTAAAAAACAAAGGTGCAAATCGGGCAAAGATCAAAGAGTAAAAAAGGCGCAGAAATTTCTGCGCCTTTTTCAAAAACTGCTTGACTCTGACGTATCGTCATAGTTTATACTCGGCCTATGAGGTGAAGAGAAGATGAGGATGCCAATCAAAGAGTTTGCTCGTCTGTCGGGTGTCAGCGTGCGCACGCTGCACTATTACGACCAGATCGGCCTTCTGCGGCCGGCGGCTGTGGATGAACAGACGGGATACCGCTATTACGATGAAGCGTCCCTTTTGCGGATGCAGGAGATCCTTTTTTACCGGGAACTGGATTTTCCGTTGAAGAGCATTCTGGAGATTCTGTCCTCACCGCACTACAACAAAGAAGAAGCGCTGGTGGAGCAAAAAGAGCTGCTGATACTGAAAAAAGAGCGGCTGGAGCGGCTGATTGGAGCCATTGACGGCGCACTGAAAGGAGAAAACGTGATGAATGCATTCGATAAGAGTAAGATGGAACAGTATATGGAGCAGGCCAAGGAGCGCTGGGGCAAGAGTGAGGCGTGGCAGGAGTTTGAAGAGAAGTCTGCCGGACGCACACCTCAGACGGAGAAGGATCTGAGTGAGCAGCTGATGGACTTTTTTGCGCAGCTGGGTGCGCTGCGGGGTGAGATGCCTGAGAGCGAAGCGGTGCAGCAGACCGTTGCGGCGCTGCAGCAGTTCATTACCGAGAACTACTACACCTGCACGAAAGAGATCCTGCGGAATCTGGGGCAGATGTATACTGCCATCGGTAGCATGCGAGACAACATTGATGCCCGTGGCGGCAGCGGCACGGCAGAGCTGGCGGCACGCGCCATTGAAATCTATTGCAGCAAATAAGAAAAAGCGGCCTTTGGGCCGCTTTTTTATTCCCTGGGAATAAAGTGGGGCTTGTGCTGTGAGGGATGCATGTACTATAATAAGAAAAACAAATGATACGGAGGTGCCTTATGAACCGCATCAGCAAAGAAAACTACTATCTGGACATCGCCGAGACGGTGTTGGAACGTGCCACGTGTCTGCGCCGCGTCTATGGTGCCATCATCGTCAAGAATGATGAGATCATTTCCACCGGCTACAACGGTGCGCCCCGTGGACGCAAGAACTGCGTAGACATGGGTTATTGTACCCGTGAGGCACTGCAGGTGCCCCGTGGAGAGCGCTATGAACTGTGCCGCAGCGTTCACGCCGAGGCCAACGCCATCATTTCCGCCACCCGCCGCCACATGGTGGGCGGCGACATCTATCTGGTGGGCCGCAACGCACAGACCGGCGAACTGCTGCATGACGCCACTTCCTGCGCCATGTGCCGCCGCATGATCATCAACGCAGGCCTTGCTCGTGTGGTGATCCGCAACACCCCCACCGAGTTTGAGGTGGTGGATGTGCAGGAGTGGATTGACGGCGACGACACCATCGCACCGCAGAGCGGCTGCAGCTGCGACTGCGGCAAATAAGAGCGAAAAAAAGACACGGCGAAAGCCGTGTCTTTTCGTTTATACAGCAGGGGAGAAGAGTGCGATCAGTTCGCCGCAGCGGTCCACCTCGATACAGCTGCAGGTGATGGTGAACAGGTAGTTGCCGCGCTGGATATAGACGTACAGTTCATAGTGGGGCACGTGCACCAGTTCCGAGGTGAGGTAGACGGAAGGGTAGGTCTGCCCCGCCACTTCCGTGGTGCCCAGCTGCATGGCAATGTCCTCAAAGGCATAGGCGTCGGCCAGCTTGGGCAGGTATGCCGCTTGCGATTCGGCGTAGTCCTGCGCGGTGATATCGTCGTCATAACGGACGCGCAGATCCTCCACTGAGACGCGCAGGATGGTGCGGTCGGCATGGGCGGCATAGAGCTCGTAGACGGACTGGCCGACGTTGAGGATATCTTCGATCTGCTGGCGGTTTTCCAAATCCTGCTCCAGACCGATGACGGCTTCGTAGTTCTCGGGACCGTAGATGAGCCATTCGTCGCTGAGGGTACAGGAGAGGTCTGCCAGCTGAGAGGTGTAAGTATAGTTTTCAGTGGTGCCGGGCGTATAACCGGACTGGTCGTAGCCGACGATTTCGCCGCAGCCAGACAGGATGAAGGTGAGCGTCAGCAACAACACCGAGGAAAAGAATTTGCGCAGTTTCATAGGAGGCTCCTTGGATGATAGTTTCGTCCATTTTAGCAAAAAACTGTGAACAAATCAACGCAGGAAACAATAAAAAAAGACACGGCATAAAGCCGTGTCTTTTGATTCGTGCAACTTATTCGGTCACGAAGGGCAGCAGAGCGATCTGACGAGCGCGCTTGATGGCCTCGGTCAGCTGACGCTGATGCATGGCGCAGGTACCGGTGGTTCTGCGGGGCAGAATCTTGGAGCGCTCGGAAATGAAGCGACGCAGCTTGGCGGCGTCCTTATAATCGATATACTCGCACTTGTCAACGCAGAACTGGCAAACCTTTTTGCGCTTGCGGTTAGCACCACCGCGGGGTGCTCTATTTTCGCGTTCCATAGCCATGGAAGGTTCCTCCTTTATATTATTACGTGTGCTCTTGGCACGGATCAGAACGGCAGGTCGCCGTCCTCCTCATCGATCTCAGCGAAAGCGGAAGCACCGCCCATAGGAGCGCTGTAGCCGCCCATGGGAGCGCCGTAGGCAGGAGCGTAATCGCTGCCGGCACCGTCGCGCTTGGAATCGCCAAAATAGATGTTGTCGGCAACCACTTCCGCACTTCTGCGGTTGTTGCCATCCTTGTCTTTCCACTCGCGGATCTGCAGGCGACCCTCCACCACGGCCATGCGGCCCTTGGTGAAATACTTAGCCACGAACTCAGCAGTGGAACGCCATGCAACCACATCGATAAAATCGGTCTCCTTCTCGCCGGACTGGGACTTGAAGTCACGGTCAACGGCCAGAGAGAAGCTGGTCACGGCAGTACCGCTCTGGGTACGGCGCAGCTCGGGGTCACGAGTCAGACGACCCATGAGGAAAATCTTGTTGAGCATGATGTGCCTCCCTTACTCGCCCTTGCAGACGATCATGGAACGCATGATCTCCTCGGTAATACCCAGGATACGATCCAGCTCCTTGGGGAACTCGGGAGCGCTGGTGAAGCTCATCAGCACGTAGTAACCCTCGGTCTTGTAGTCGATAGCGTAAGCCAGCTTGCGCTTGCCCCACTCTTCCACGACCACGTTGGAACCATTCTGCTCAGCCAGAGTCTGGAACTTTGCTACGGTAGCAGCAATAGCCTCCTCACCCTGTGCAGGGTCGATGATGTAAACGACCTCGTAGTTGGCAGAAATCTTAGCCATACTTTTTGCACCTCCTTTTGGACATATGGCCCACACCTACCTTTGTGTGAGCAAGGATTTGCCCGCAAAAACGCGAGCTTAATTATTATATCGGATTTTGGAAGAAAGTCAAG
>JAZKYM010000032.1:0-14128 GCA_045612165.1 Vescimonas sp. | reverse complement strand
GAGCTGGCCGAGCGCAGCGAGGTCTGAGGGAGAGAGTGGGCGACGGCAGGAGAGACGGACTACCCCTCAGTCAGCCCATAGGGCTGACAGCTCCCCTGACAAGGGGAGCTTTGGGAGGCGCTTCGGCGCTTTCCGACTCTTACTGCCGCCCCTCTCTCGGAAATGTAGGAGTGCAGCGTTCTACATTTTGCAAGGGTGAGCGGCTGAGCGAGGGCGGTGCTGGGGCAATACCACATTTAGGGCGAATTTCTGAGCGCCGATTTCGCGCGGCAGGAACTGATAATTTTGCCCAGAGTGTTGCGTGCAAGGAAGTCAAGGAACCATCGGTTCCTTGCGGCGTTTCTTTCCCATCTTTCTTTCCGCTGGTGGAAAGAAAGATGGCCGTCGGAGACAGGACAGGTCGATTCGCCGCATGGGGAGCGGCGTAAGCGCCGGTGGCGCTGAGATTTACCGTAAAAAACTTATGTAAACCGCGGAGAATAGGCAGAGGAAAAGAGGGAAGGGGAATGAGGGTTGCGTCGTAGGGGGAGTACGGCGCGGTTTTGGCTGGCGTTCTGTGATACCGGACAACCCCTCAGTCACCTGCGGTGACAGCTCCCCTTACACAGGGGAGCCTTTGGCGGCTCGGTTGGTGCGAGTGCGGTGTGGGTGATGCGCTGTGATACCGGACTACCCCTCAGTCAGCCCATAGGGCTGACAGCTCCCCTGACAAGGGGAGCTTTGGGGGTGTGACCCTCTCAGTCAGGCTGACGGCTGCCTTGCTCACCGTTGCGCCGGCGCGTCGCCTGTTTTCCCCTTGGGGGAAGGCAAATAGGAATTTTTGGACAGGAGGATCACCATGGACAAGATGAAAACCATCATGCTGCCCCGTGGCAGAAAGAACGAGGAAAACTTTGTGATCGTGTCGGTCAACGGCCGCAGCTTCCAGATCATGAAGGGCGTGGAGGTGGAAGTGCCCGACTACATCGCCGAGGTGCTTGAGAACAACCGCCGCATGGCCGAGGAGGCAAGACGATACGTGGACCGTATGGCCGAGTGAGAAAGGAGGGGACGGCAATGTCCCAAATGACGGCGATGTGGGTGCTCTCGCAGGTGGACAGCACCCTGCCCAACGGATACAGCGACGCACAAAAGCGCCACTGGCTGACACAGGCCGAGGGGTTCTGCGCGCTGGAACGGGGGGCGCAGGCGCCCATCACGCTGGAAGATGACACCCTTTTGACGGTGCAGCCGCCTTACGACGGTCTGTACTGTCGCTATGTGGAGGCCCAGATCCACTTTGCCAACGGCGAGATGAGCCGCTACAACAACGCCATGGCTGCGTGGAACGAGCTGTTCCTCAGCTGGCGCGACTGGGTCAGCCGCGGCGGCAGCAACCCCGGACGCGCCGCGGCGCTGAAGCTGTGCTGAGAGGGGGGCGGAAAGGATGTACTTTCGCAAACTTTCTGCCCCGGCGCTGCAGCGTGTGACGGTCAGCGCCTTTCCCGGCCTTGACCGCCGCTGCGGCGCACCGCAGGGCAGCTTCACCCAGATGGAGAACCTGTGCCCCGACAGCTATCCGGCGCTGGCGGTGCGCCGCAGCCGCGGCTACGTGGCCAAGCTGGAAAACTGCGGCGGCATGACGGCCAGAGAGTGTCTGGTCTGGGTGGAGGGGCAGACCCTCTACGTCAACTCGCTGGCGGTGGGCCCTGTGCTGCTGCCGGGTGAGAAGCAGTTCGTGTCCATGGGCGCGTATCTGGTGATCTTCCCCGACAAGGTGTGGATCAACCTCAGGGACATGAGCAGCTTCGGCTCGCTGGACAACACGGTGCGCCTGACCGGACAGGTATCCTTTGCCCTGTGCCGCAGCGACGGAAGCCTGTACGGCGCGTACACCGCCGCCGATGAAGCGCCTGCCGACGCCGCCGAGGGCGAGCTGTGGCTGGACACCTCCGGCGGCAAGCCTGTGCTGCTGCGCTACGCGCAGGAGATCTGGAGCGAGGTGGCCGACGTGTGCGTGAAGATGCAGGCCGCCGGTATCGGCGCCGGTTTTTCCGCCGGTGACGGCGTGGACCTCACCGGCTGCGCCGCGGAGGGGCTGGACGGGCGGCACGTGCTGCGTCTGGTGCACGACGATGCGCTGGTCATCGACGGCGCCGTGGCCGGCGACAGCAGCCGCAGCGGTGAGATCACCGTCAGCCGCACCGCACCGGAGATGGACTTCGTCACCGAGTGCGGCAACCGCCTGTGGGGCTGCAAGTACGGCGTGGTGAACGGCCGCGCCGTCAACGAGATCTACGCCAGCAAGCTGGGCGATTTTCGCAACTGGAACTGCTACGCCGGTCTTTCCACCGACAGCTACGCCGCCTCCCGTGGCAGTGACGGTCCCTTTACCGCCGCTGTCAGCTTCTTGGGCAGCGTGCTGTTCTGCAAGGAAAACTGCATCGAGCGGCTCTATCCTGCCGCCTCCGGCGCCCATCAGGTGGTGACGCTGGAGTGTCCCGGCGTGCTGCACGGCAGCAGCAAGACGGTGGCGGCGGTGGACGGTACGCTGTACTATCTGGGCCGCGGCGGCGTGTACGCCTTTGACGGCAGCCTGCCGGTGCCGGTTTCCGCGGCGCTGGGCGACATGCACCTGTCCGGCGGCGCCGCCGGTGGGCTGGAGGGGAAGTATTACCTCAGCGCCCGTGAGGGCGCGGCGCAGCACCTGCTGGTCTACGACAGCCGCCGCCGTCTTTGGTACCGCGAGGACGATCTGGCGGTGCGCAGCTTTGCGGCGCTGGACGGCGAGCTCTACGCCCTGAGTGAAACGGGTGACGTGCTGGCTCTGGGCGGCAGCCGCGGCGAGGCCGAGACGCAGCTTCCCTGGCAGGCGGTCACCGCACCGCTGGGTCTGGAGAGCGCCGCTCACCAATATCCCGTGCGTCTGACGCTGGCCATGACACTGGCGCAGGGCAGCCGCGTGGAGGCGGCGCTGAGCTATGACGGCGGCAAAACGTGGCACGCGCAGGGCGGCATGACCGGCCGCGGCGGCGCGGAAACGGTGACGCTGCATCTGCGGCCCCGTCGCTGCGCACAGGTGCAGCTGCGGCTGCAGGGTACGGGCCGGTGCACCGTCCACGCGGTGTCGGCTGTGTACGAGAAGGGGAGTGACGAGACGTGAGCACTTTTTCCATGCCGCCTGCGCCGCAGGGTACCATCCAGCAGCAGCTGGAGCGGCAGTACGCCTACCTCTTCCAGATGGCCCAGCAGCTGAATCTGGCGCTGGAGCAGCTGCCGGATGGCGGCGCGTCCGGCGCACCTGCCGCGGCGCAAAGCGGTGAGGCGGCCTCCGGCACGGCCCCAAGCGACACGCTGCGCCAGCAGTACAACAACCTGAAAAGTCTCATCCAGCGCACCGCCAAAGAGGTGTATGCCCGGATGGACAAGGCGCGGCTGGAGCTGCAGGGCAGCTACGTGGCCGTCAGCGATTTCGGCACGTATCTGGAGCGGCTCAACAGCACCATCGCGGCCGACGCCTCCGCCATCACCCAGTATTACCGCTTCTTCTCCGATTTGCAGACCAATGTGGACGCGGTCAGCGCCGCCTTGCGCGACTACTGCGTGGAGACGGAGGGCTACATCCGCACCGGCATCGTCTACTACGACGGCGCCGTGCCGGTGTACGGCGTGGCGGTGGGTCAGAACCTGACCACCACCGAGATCGACGGGGAGAAGGTGGTGGACCAGAACAACTTCCGCGCCACCTATACCGCCAGCAAGCTCAGCTTCTGGCAGGACGCGGTGGAGGTGGCCTATGTCAGCAATAACCGCCTCTATATCAACAACATCACCGCGCTGGGCAGCCTCACGCTGGGCCGCTGGGAACTGTCGGACAGCAGCGGCCTGTGCTGGAAATGGATCGGAGGGTAAGAGATGGGCGCAGTATTGCATTTACAACTTTCGCCGGTAGCCGGCAGCGCTGAGGCGGTGTCCAACACCAGCCGCCTGCGGATCTTGCTGACCGTCACCACCGACTACGGCACCTATAACGAAACCGGCAGCACACAGGGCAGCATCACCCTCGACGGCGCCGAGATCGTGTCGCTGAAGGGGAAGAAGGTGTACTACAACACCGTCACCACCCTCTACGACGGCGTCCACACCGTCACCCACAACGCCGACGGCAAGCGCACCGTGGCGGTGAAGGCGTCTTTCGACGTGGACACCTCCGTGCGCTGGATCTATGCCGAAAAGACGGCGGTGCTGCCGGATATCCCACGGGCGGCGGAGATGACGGTGCCGGTCTTTACGCTGGGGGAGAGCCGCACGCTGCGCGTGGACTGCGCCGAGGCGCTGACGTATCAGGTGGACTACGCCATCGGTGCGCTGCGAGGCACCGCCGTGCCCCGTGGCAGCGGCAGCGCCCCTGCGTGGGCGCCGCCTTTGTCGCTGGGCCGCGCCTTTCCCGACGCAGCCGAGGGCAGCGGCACGCTGACCATCTCCACGTGGAGCGGTGAGGAGGCGGTGGGCAGCCGCAGCTATCCTTTCACGGTGCGCGCCGGTGAGGCGCTCTCGCCCGTTATCACGGCGCTGACGGTAACGCCCGTCAGCGACAACGCCGCGGTGCAAAACTGGGGCGTGGCTGTCAAGGGCAAAAGCCGCCTGCAATACGCCGTCACCGCGGCGGGAAAAGAGGGGGCTTCCGTCACAGGCTGCACCTTCAGCTGCGGCGGCGTGTGGGCAGAGGGTCTGAGCGGCACCACCGGTCTTTTGACCCAGAGCGGCACCTTCACGACCCGGGCCGTCATCACCGACAGCCGCGGCAAAACCGCCGCGTGGGAAGGGCAGAGCGTAACGGTGTACGACTATGCGCCGCCCGTACTGCGCCACAGCCGCGTCTACCGCTGCGACAGTCAGGGCACAGCCCATGAGAGCGGCAGCTATCTGGCCGTGACGGCGCAGGCGGAGTGCGCTGCCGTAGGTGGGCGCAACCATGTGGCGCTGCGGCTGCGCTATCGCAGCGTGGGCGGCAGCTGGAGCAACCCCGTGGCCCTCAGTTCCGATACGCTGCGGCTGCTGGGCGGCTTTTCCCCCGTTTCCAGCTACGAGGTGGAGATCAGCGCCACCGACGAGCTGGGGGAGAGCCGCACCGTCAGCTATATCGTCTCCACCGAGTCGGTGGCCTTCCACCTGCGCGAGGGCGGTCAGGGCGCGGCCTTCGGCAAGTACGCCGAGCGCGACGGCTGGCTGGAGAGCGCGTGGCCTATGGATCTGGGCGGCAAGCGCCTTTGCGGTCTGGCAGCGCCGGAAGAGGCGGCCGACGCCGTGCCCCTTCACGTGATGGAGACGCGGATGGAGCAGTCCGACGCCCTTTGGGAGGCGACGGCGCAGGAACTGAACGGGCAATTGACGCAGCTGCAGCAGCAGTTGGAGAGTACCTATCAGCTGCTGCGCAACACCCAGCAGCAGCTGGAGAGCACCCAGCAGCAGATGGCGCAGCTTGCTGCGCCGGAAATGGTGCCGGGTGTGGAATACGCCACCGGCGAGAAGTGGAACGGCGCGGCGGTGTATGCCACGGTGGTGGACTACGGCCCTCTGCCCGACAGCGCCGAGGGGGAGAACTACGCCCTTGCCCCGAACCTCAACGTCATCGACATCCGCGGCTTTGCCGTGGGGGAGAGCTACATCATCCCCATCCCCGGCTACTACGCCGTGCAGAATCTGGGCTACACCCGTGCCAGCGGTAATCTGTGGATCGCCACCACCCGGGATCTGAGCGGCTATCACGGCTATTTCACCGTGAAATACACCAAGTAAGGAGAACTGTGATGACATACCCACAGGTAAGCTATGGCAGCACCGGCAGCAGTGTGTCGGCGCTGCAGGAAAAACTCAACGAAAACGGCTACGATCTGCAGGTGGACGGCGTGTTCGGCGCCCAGACCCAGAAGGCCGTGAAGGATTATCAGAAGAAAAAGAAGCTGCAGGTGGACGGCATCGCCGGTGCGGAGACGTGGGGCAGCCTTTTGAGCAGCCCTGCCGCCGCCACCCAGCCCACCACCGGCAAGCAGGTGCTCTCCGGTGTGTCGGACGAGACATCCGACCGTCTGGCAGCGCTGGAGCAGGGCTATCGCCCCTCCGATGAGGTGGATGCGGCGCTGGCCGAGCGCGACAGCGTGGCCGCCGCCCAGCCCGGGGCGTATCAGTCCTCCTTCGAAGAGGAGCTGCTGCGGCTCTACGACCAGATCGCCGCGCGCCCCGGCTTTTCCTACGATCCCCAGCAGGACGCGGCCTATCACAGCTACGCCGCCCTCTATGAGAATGCCGGCCGCCGCGCCATGGAGGATACGCTGGGCAAGGGCGCAGCCCTCACCGGCGGCTACGATTCCACCTATGCCCAGACGGCGGCGCAGCAGGCCTACCACGGCTATCTCCAGCAGCTGGCATCGCTCCTGCCGGAGCTGGAGGAGAGCGCCCGTAAGAACTATGAGGCACAGGGGGATGCGCTGGCGCAGCGCTATGAGCTGACGGCGGCGCAGCAGAAGGCGGAGAAGGAGGCCTGGGAGCAGGCCTACGACAACTGGCAGGCCAGTCTCAAAGCCGCCCAGAGCAGCTACGACGCCGCCTACGACAAGGACTACAACGCCTACAAGACCATGCTGGACTACTTTGCCGATAAGGCCGCCGCCGAGCAGAAGGCCTCTGACGGCGCCAGCGTCAACAGCGGCAAGGTGGAGGAAAAAGCGCCCAAGGCCGAGTCCCTCAGCTCTGCCGCCGCCGAGAGTTTGCAGCGCGCCGCGGAGAACTATCTCAAAGCCGGCAACGGCGCGGCGGCACAGGCGTTGGCGGCGCAGTATGCCGCACGCATGACGGCGGCGCAGAAGAAGCGCTTCACCGCCCTCTTTGAAAAATACGGCGCGGCGATGGAGAATTAACAATTAACAATTAAGAATTAAGAATTAAGAATGGGCGGCGCACTCCCCATAACGCAAACAACTCCCGACCCAATCGGTCGGGAGTTGTTTGTCACATATCCATTTCGCCGCCGCAAAAGCGGATCATACTCAGCGCCAGCAGCTCCACCAGACGGTCAAAATCCGCCAGCGGCAGCCACTCGTCTGCCTTGTGGATGCGGCAGTCCACGCCCGGTGCGGCGCGGCCTACGGCGATGGCGCCCGGCACAAAGTGGGCATAGCTGCCTGCCAGCTGGCACACGCACTGCGGCTCACAGCCGCGCACGGCGCGGTAGATCTCGCCCATCACCTGCACCACCTCGGCTGTGGGGGGCACAAAGTGGGCGGCGTCCATCTGGCTTTTCTCCACGGTGAAACCGGCCTGCGTCAGCGCCGCGTCAATGACGGCGGCATAATTCTCCACGGTGGCGTTGGCGCCGCCGCGTGAATCGAATTGGCACACCACGCCCATCTCGTCCAGCGTGCAGGTGGTGGCGTTGACGCTGCATTTACCCATGACGGCGTCCTCCACCGTCAGGCCCAGCGCCGCGCCGTGGGGATCGTCATAGGGAAAGCAGCGGGCCAGACCGCCGATGGCACGGGTGGAACCGCAGTCGGCAAGGGGCAGCGCTGCCAAAAGACCGGTCAGCGCCGTCTGGGCGTTGCGGCCCAGATGGGGCTTGCCGATGTGGGCGCCGCGTCCCTCGGCGCGGATGTGGAGTCCTGCGGCCGTATCGGTGAGGTGGAAGGCCACCTCCGTTTTCTCCTGCCATGTGCGGGCCGCAGCTTCCGCCTGCGCCGCCGTCAGACCGAGAATTGTGGCCTCGGCCTGGGCAGGGATGGCGTTACGGACGCGGCCGCCCTGCAGATGGGTTACCCGAGGCAGGGCGTCGCTCTTTGCCCACGCGGCACGGACGGCAGGGCGGTATTTGGCGCTCTCGCCGATGATGATGGGGTCCACCGCGTCGGGCGTGATGACGTAGGGCGGCATGGTGTGGCTTTTCAGATATTGCTTCAGATCGCCGCTGCCGATCTCCTCGGCGGTGCCCAGCCAAATACGGGGCGCGAAGGGGAGATGAGGGCACAGCTGGCGCACCGCCGCCATGGCGTAGAGGGCGGCGATGGCAGGGCCTTTGTCGTCGGTGACGCCGCGGCCGCGGATGCAATCGTCCTCCACCGTCAGACGGAAGGGGTCGCAGGTCCAGCCCTCACCGGCAGGAACCACATCCAGATGGGCCATGGCGCAGAAGTTCACTTGACCCTCGCCCCAGTCCACCGTCATCACCGCCTCGTCGTGGATTTCGGTGACAAAACCCAGGCGGTGGGCGATCTGTTCGGCGCGGCGCAGCACCTCGCGGCAGGCAGCGCCGTAGGGCAGGCCGTCTTTCCCCGGCTGCGCCACGCTGGGCACTTCCATGAGCGAGGCCAGATCACGCAGCATGGCAGCGCGGTTTTCTTCTATGTACGCCTTCAGTTTTTGGCGCATGTCATTTCTCTCTGACGGTCCAGCCGGCGGTTGCGGAAATAGAAGCACACGTCCACGCTCACCATAACGAAGTTGAGCACGTAGAAGAACATCACGTACCACTTCTGGGCGAAGGTGGCCATATACACGGGGTTGACCAGCTTGGAGCAGACACCGGCGATGTAGCCGATCTGAATCAGACCCAAAAAGGCGAGGCTCTTACCCTTGGCGGTGCGGGCCTTCCAGGACTTGATGGCGTTGATGGGCCAGGAGGCGCCGAAGCACAGCAGCATGGTGATCTCCAGAATCTCAGGCATAGTAAAGACACTCCTTACAAGAACTTTTCCTGTCTATTATAGTCGCTTTTTCCGCAATGTAAAGGTGAAAAATTTCCTTGTGTACCATCACTTGAAAGTGATGGTGCTTTTTGTTATCATCATATAAAAATGATGCACGGAGGTCGGATATGGAACTGCTGCAGCTGAAAAAATTCTGTCACGCCGCCCAGAGCGGCAACTTTACCGAAACGGCAAAAAGCTTCGGTGTGCCGCCGTCGGACATCTCGCAGAGTGTGCGCCGTCTGGAACGGGAGCTGGGCGTGGCGCTGTTCACACGCCGCGCCAATGCCGTGGTGCTCAACGCCCGTGGCGAAGCCTTTGCCGCGCAGGTGCGACAGGCGCTGGCGCTGCTGGACGATGCCGCTGCTGCTGCCGCCGACCGGGATGATTGCGGCGAAGTGCACCTGTGCGTCAATACCAACCGCCGCATCGTGATGGAAACGGTGGAGCATTTCCGGCGTCTATATCCCAATGTCAGCGTAAAAACGGCCTTTTTCGCCGATCCCACCGACAGGAGCTTCGACCTGATGATCTCGGCTGAAGACGAACGGCTGCGCAGCTATGAGCGAACGGCGCTCCTGAGTGAACAGATGGCCGTGGCTGTGGGGCGGCAGAGTCCGTGGTGCGCATGGGACGGGGCCGATCTCGCGGCCCTTTGCGATGCGCCGTTTATCACCATGGGTGAGGGCAGCAGTCTGCACGGCCTGACCGTTACGCTGTGCCGCGAGGCGGGATTTGTCCCCCGTATCGCCGTGCAAAGCGACGACCCGTACTATGTGCGCCGCTGTGTGGAACTGGGTTTGGGCGTGGCGATTGTACCGCTTTTTTCGTGGCAAGGGCAGTTTTCTCAGCAAGTGCAGCTCCATCCGCTCTCCTGCCGGCGCACCACCTATCTCTATACGGCATCGGGGCGCTATCTCCCCCGTTGTGCCCGGCGCTTTGCCATGGCGCTGGAAGAGGCATGCAGCAGGCAGCAGCTGTGAAAAAAGAGTTCTCCCTGTATGGGGAGAACTCTTTTTCGCTTATTCGGCCACGTCCGGCGTGTCCTCGCGGCACTCGTCGGGCTGCTGCACCGTCAGAGCTTCCGCCGCCGCGTCGGTGAAGTCCAGCTGGATCACCGCCTGGGTTACGTTGATGGCGCACTGCACGCCCTTGCCCTTCGCCGCGGTCTGCCCACGGGCGATGTCCATGATTTCACGCAAAATGGTGCGGCTCAGTCCACCGCCGCGCCAGTGGAAGACGAAGTGGGGCTCTTTTTTCCGCAGCGCCTGCTTGACGCGGCTTTCCACCTGCTCAAGCTTGGTCAGGGAGATGGCGCGGTAGTAGAAGCCCTCGCCGTCGGTGCATTCCGGAACCGGCAGCACCAGCCGCTCATGGTCGCGGAACAGGTGCTTGTCGTCCAGCCCCAGATAGTCGTAGCGCTTCACGCCCCGCTGGAGGGAGTTGTCGAAGGTGGCGTCCATGTGGTGCCACTTGCCGTCCACTTTCACCACGTTCCACGCGTGGCGGTATTTCACGCCGCGGTCGGGATTGTCGTGGCTGAGTGCCACAATGCACTCCACGCCCACCGCGTCACACAGCACCTTCACCGTTTTGGCGATGCCCTCGCACACACCCACGCCTTGGGTCAGAGGGCCGATGATCTCGTGGGAATAGGACTTTTTCAGCTTGTCGTACCGGACGTTTTCCAGAATGAAATCGTGGATATAGAGCTCCTTCTCCCGTTGATTCTTTCCCTGTAAGGGGCGCACCAGACGGGCAATGCGGCTTTCGATGGCCTGCCGATGCTCGCGGATCTTCTGTTTGTCGAAGAGGTATTCGGGGATCAGCTCCACATGGGTGGCCTGAGGGTAGAAGCGGTAGGTGTAGCCCACCACGAACCACAGATTCGGCTCGTCCAGCTTCAGCCGCTGGTACACGTCGGCCAGCGCCGATGATTCCAGCCGCGCCACGCGGATGGCCGGAGCCAGGGCGTCAAAGCCCTGCCGCAGCGCATCGTACACCGCCTTTTCCTCGCGGCCGAGACTTTTGTAGTAGTAACCTGCCATCAATCCACCCCTCCTTTTCTTCCACTTATTATGGGGAGGAAGGTGGGGTGTTGTCAAGCAAAAAGCCTCCCTTGTGTAAAGGGAGGTGGCTGAGCGCAGCGAAGCCGGAGGGATTGTTCTTCGCGCTGCTGCTCACTTTTACAAAGTGTAGAAGCACTCCTACATCTGTAAGGAGATGCTTCCACCCATTATGGGGAGGAAGGTGGAGATTGTCAAGCACCCCCCGCGCACCAAAAGCCTCCCTTGTGTAAAGGGAGGTGGCTGAGCGCAGCGAAGCCGGAGGGATTGTTCTTGCGCTGCCGCTCTTGACAAAAAGTGCCCGTCGAAGGCAGGACAAGCTTGCACCCTCGTAGGGAGCATCGCAAGCGCCAGCGGCGCAAAGCTTTACCATAAAAAACTTATGTAAACCGCGAGATATAGGAACGGGCACGTATTTTTTCGGACAGGGGGATACGGACAGGGGGACAGGGGGGTGTGCGTATGGGTGTGGGGAAGGGGGTGCATGGGAGCGATGCCATACACGGCGTCGGCACTCCATTTCCTCCAACCGACGCTTTACCTTTTCTTCGAAATTCTCCCTTTACACCACTGTAATTCTTGGATATAATAAAGTGTCAAGTTGTGTGCAAAGGAGGGCGTGAAGAATGAAGATCAACCAGATCAAGGCAGGCGCGATCTTGTCGTACCTGTCCATGGGTCTGAGCACCGTCATCTCGCTGGTCTACACCCCCATTATGATCGCCCGTCTGGGCGACAGCGAATACGGCGTTTACAATCTGGTGCTGCCCATCATCTCCTACCTGAACCTGCTGAGTTTCGGTCTGGGCAGCGCTTACGTGCGCTATTACTCCCGTCGCAAGGTGGACAACGACCACGAGGGCATGGCCCGTATCAACAGCATGTTCCTGACCACCTACTCGGTGCTGGGCGCGCTGGTGCTGATCATCGGCTTTACCCTGTCGTTCTATGGCTCCGTCATCTTCGGCAGCAAGCTGACGGCGGAGGAAGTGGCGCTGGGCGAAAAGCTGCTGCGGATCATGACCGTCAACGCCGCCCTCTATTTCCCTGTGAGCGTCTTTGAGTCCCACGTGACCATCAACGAGAAGTACCTCTTCCAGAAGATCGTCTACATGGGCAAGCAGGTGCTCAACCCCCTCATTATGATTCCGCTTTTGCTGCTGGGCTTCCGCTCGGTGACCATGACGGTCACGGCGCTGGTGTTCACCATTCTCAGCGGTGTCATCAATATCTACTACTGCATGGTCAAGCTCCACATGCCCTTCCGCTTCGGTAAGTACGACTTCCACCTGATGCGCGAGATGATGGGCTACACCTTCTATGTTTTCCTGGGCATCGTGGTGGAAAACATCAACTGGAGTATCGACCGTCTGATGATGGGCTGGGTCCACGGCACCACCGCCGTCACCGTCTACACGGTGGCCAGCCAGCTGAACGTATTTTATCTCTCCTTCTCCAACGCCGTCACCAACGTGCTGACCCCCCGTGTGCACCGGATGGTGGCCCAGAACCAGTCCAACCGCGAGCTGACCAAGCTTTTGACCAAGGCAGGACGGCTGCAGTTCATTCTGCTGGCCTGCATTTTCCTTGGCTTCGTGGCGGTAGGCGAGACGTTCGTGGTGCTCTGGGGCGGCGCCGAGCAGTTCCGTGTGGACTATATCGTCACGCTCCTCCTCTTCGCCTCCATCATCATCCCTGCCATTCAGACGGTGGGCATCGAGATCCAGCGCGCCAAGAATATGCACAAGTTCCGCTCGGTGACGTATCTCATCGTGGCGGTGATCAACGCGCTGCTGCTGTGGCCGGCCTGCTATTTCTTCGATGGCATCGGCGCTGCCGCCTGCGTGCTGCTGACCACCCTGTTCGGTCAGGTTGTCCCCATGAACTGGTATTACCATAAGCATATCGGACTGGACATCCCCTGGTTCTGGAAGAAGATCCGCCAGCTGCTGCCCAGTATGATCGTGCCGGCTGTGGTGGCGGTGTGCATCGCCCTCTTCGCCCGGGTGGAGAGCTATTTTGACATCGTCGTCTGGGGCTGCGTGTTCGTGGCGGTGTACGGCGTGTTCCTGTGGCTGTTCGGCCTGAACCGCTATGAGCGGGATCTGGTGCTGGGCCCCGTGGGCAAGATCGTCGCGCGTTTGAAGAGGAGATAAGGCCATGGCACGGAAAAACAGCCGCAACACCAAGGGCCGCATCGTCTCGGCCGCGTGGAAGCTCTTTTACGAGCAGGGCTATGAAAACACCACCGTGGAGGAGATCATTGCCGAGTCAGGCACCTCCAAGGGCTCTTTCTACCACTACTTCGGCGGCAAGGACGCGCTGCTGGAAACGCTGTCCATGATCTTCGACGAGAAGTATGAGGAGCTGCAGGAGGTAGCCGAGTCCATGGACGCGGTGGCGGCGCTGACGTTCCTGAATCGGGAGCTTTTTACCATGATCGACAACCGCATTCCGTTGGAGATCCTCTCGCGCCTGCTCAGCAGCCAGCTGGTGACCCGCGGCGAAAAGCACTTGCTGGACCGTGACCGCACCTATTTCCGCCTGCTGCACCGCATTGTGCGCCGCGGACAGGAGAAAGGCGAGCTGCGCAGCAACATCACCGCCAATGAGATCGTCAAGGGCTACGCCATGTTTGAGCGCGCACTGATGTACGACTGGTGTTTGGTGGGCGGCGAATACGCCTTGGGCAAGTACGCCGCCGACATGATGCCCACGTTTTTGGAGGGCTACCGTATCCGGCGGTAAAAATATTTTTTCGGAATAATTTCGTATCTAAAAATCGTTCAGTTAAAAACTGAGTATTTGCAAGGGTTACAGAGATTTTTGTTAATCGCCGTACAGAATTTGTTCTGTACGGCGTTCTCTATTTACACCGCCTCCAATGTGTGCTATACTCTCCTCATGAAAAGCCCCCGGTGGGGCAAAATTGTTAGGAGAGACCAATTATGAACGTTGAAATGATCGTCTTTGTCGTGTATCTGGCTTTCATGCTGGGTATCGGTATTTATTTTTTCCTCAAGTCCAAGGACGGCGGCGATAAGGCCTATTTTCTGGGCGGCCGCCAGATGGGTCCCTGGGTTTCGGCCCTGTCTGCCGGCGCTTCCGACATGAGCGCATGGGTGCTGATGGGTCTGCCTGCCTCCATCTACGCCGCCGGTATCGGCCAGGCGTGGATCGCCATCGGTCTTGGCATCGGCTACACCGTCAGCTGGCTGGTGGAAGCGCCCCGTCTGCGCAGCTTCTCCATCGTGGCCAATGACTCCATCACCATCCCCCAGTATCTGACCAACCGCTTCCTCAGCAAGAGTAAGCTCCTGCAGATCATCTGCGCCGTCATCTTCC
>JAZKYM010000031.1:0-42244 GCA_045612165.1 Vescimonas sp. | reverse complement strand
AAAGACGGCACCCGCACCACCTATAATGTGGGCACCATCGAAGGCGGCACCTCGGTGAACACCATCGCCCAGAGCGCCCGCATGCTGTGCGAATACCGCTCCGATGACCGGGAGTGTCTGGTCGTCATGGAGCGCGCCTTTGCCCATATCTTCGAATCTGCCCAAAGTGAAGACACCCAGATTCGCGTGCATCGCGTGGGCGAGCGCCCCTGCGGCGCAGCAGATGACGCCGCCATCGACGCCCTGAAAGCCGCCGTTCTGCCGGTGATCGAAGACGTCACCGGTGAAGCCGCCGTCTGCCGCAGCGCCTCTACCGACTGCAACATTCCTCTGTCGCTGGGCGTCCCCGCCCTGTGCGTAGGCATCACCCGCCACAGCGGCATCCACACCCGGCAGGAGACACTGGATAAGCGGTATCTGGACGCAGGTCTGGAGATCGCCCTGCGTCTGGCAGCCACCCTGTAAACGGAAATTTCTCCCGCTCCGGAGCCGACACGGCTCCGGAGCTTTTTCACTTTTCGACACTTTTGCCAGAAGTGTCATTTATCGCAACTTTTACGGCTTCTTTTCTGTGAATCATTTGTAAACATGCCCGTTTCCTTCATTTTCTTCTTGTTTTTATATTGACTTGCTCTTATAATGCAAACTGTTGAATTATGCGCCGAAAGGAAGAAAAACCTATGGCTTTTGTGGAACTGCAGGACGTATATAAGCGCTACCGCACCGGCGATGTGGTCACCGCCGCGGCCGACGGCGTGAATTTTCATATTGAAAAGGGTGAGTTTGCCATCATCGTCGGCCCCTCCGGCGCCGGCAAGACCACCGTATTGAACATGCTGGGCGGCATGGACACCTGCGACGAGGGCCGCATTCTGGTGGACGGGCAGGACGTGGCTCAGTATAACCGCAAGCAGCTCATCTCCTATCGCCGCCATGACATCGGCTTCGTGTTCCAGTTTTATAATCTGGTGCAGAATCTGACTGCCCGGGAAAACGTGGAGCTGGCCGCCCAGATCTGCCGCGATCCCATGGATGCCGACGCAGCGCTGGAGGCTGTGGGTCTTTCCCACCGTCTCAACAACTTCCCCGCCCAGCTCTCCGGCGGTGAGCAACAGCGCGTATCCATTGCCCGCGCACTGGCCAAGCGCCCCAAGCTGCTCCTCTGCGACGAGCCCACCGGCGCGCTGGACTATCAGACCGGCAAGCAGATCCTGGCGCTGCTGCAGAGCGCCTGCCGCACCGAGGGTGTCACCGTCATCGTGGTGACCCACAACACCGCCATCACCCCTATGGCTGACCGCGTCATCACCATCCGCAACAGCAAGGCGGTCTCCAACATTCACAACCCCAATCCCGCCGACGTGAACACCATCGAGTGGTAACACGGCACATTCATTCCACAGAAAGGAGGTACCAGCCATGCACCGTGCCACCGGCAGGGACACCCTGCGCACCATCCGCCGCTCGCTGAGCCGGTATCTGTCCATCGCGCTGATCATCGCCATCGGCGTGGCGTTTTTCGCAGGACTGACCTCCACCGGACGCGACATGCGCCTGACGGCGGACAAATATTATGCCGACACCAATACCCAGGATATGCAGATTCTCTCCACCCTGGGCTTTACCGACACCGATGTGGATCTTATCGGCGCCATTGCCGGCGTGGAGCAGGTCGTGGGCAGCTATTTTGTGGACTGCCTCACCATCTCCCCCGATAACTTTCCCACCCACGTAATGTCCCTGCCGGACAACCCCTGGCACGGCAACGAAGCCTATCTCAACCAACTGCGGATGCTGGACGGCCGCGCACCCAAGAGCGACAACGAGTGCGTCATCGACCAGAATATCCGGGATAAGTTCGGCTTTGACGTGGGCGACACACTGACGCTGCGGGCCGCCAGAGAGGGCGACGACCTCTCTGACACGCTGGAAAACACCGCCTTCACCGTGGTGGGCGTGGCCAACTCCCCTCTGTACATCGACATGACCAAGCGCGGCGCCACCACCATCGGTGACGGCTCGCTGGACGCCTGGCTCTATATCCCCCACGGCAACTTCAAGATGGATTTCTACACCCAGCTGTCCGTCACCTATGCGCCGGCAAGAGAATTCGCCTGCTATGACGAGGGCTACCCCGCCCCCCTCGAACCACTCCGCGCCGCATTGGAACAGATCGCCGATGCCCGCGCCGAGGCGCGGATGGAGGAAATGCGGCTCTACCTCACCGAGCAGATCGCTGACGGTCAGCAGCAGCTGGCTGACGGCCGCGCTGAACTGGACGATGCCAGGCAGCAGCTGGCCGATGCCGAAAAGGCGCTGGAGGATGCCCGCCGCGAACTGGAAAACGGCCGCAAGGAACTGGAAAAGGGCGAGAATACCCTGCGCAATGAGATCGCCGCCGGCCGAGAGCAGCTCTCCTCCTCCCGGGAGGCTTACGAAGAGGGTCTGGCCCAGTACGAAGATTACTACGCTCAGTATGAGGACGGCCGCAAGCAGCTCAGAGAACAGGAAAAGACCCTCTCTCAGGCCGAGGCGCAGCTTCCTCTGCTGGAGATGAGCTACAATACACTCCACGCCCGCCTTTCCATGATGGAAGCGCTGGATACCTCCACCCCTGCCGGCTGGGCCACGCTGCAGTATCACGCCACATCCATCACGCCGGACATGAACCGTTTCCCCGATGAGAACGGCAACTCCATGGGCTTTGGCAACATGATGTATGACGGCGCCCCCTACTCCACCGCCACCCCCGAAAAGGTGGCTGCCGCCCACGCGGCACTGACGGATTATTTCACCGAAATGAAGGCCAAGGTGGCCGACGGCCGCGCTCAGATCGAGGCCGCCAAGGTGCAGCTGGACGAAATGGAAGCCCAGCTCAAAGAATTCAAGGCTCAGCTGGATGACGCCAAGCATCAGCTGGACGAAGGTCAGCAGCAGCTCAATCAGGCCCAGTCCTCCGGCCAGCAGAAGCTGGAAGACGCCCGCGACGAGCTGGAAAAGGGCGAAGCGGAACTGGCAGAAGGTGAAGCGGAATTCCTCCGCGAGGCTGCCGACGCCCGGGAAAAGATCGCCGAGGGTGAGGAGGAGCTGGCCCGCGCCGAGCGCAAGCTGGGCGATGCCCAGCGCACCCTGGCCGACCTCTCCGCCGCCAAGTGGTACATCTATGACCGCGCGGAAGCCCAACCGGGCTTTCGCGAATTCTCCGACGATGCCGACCGCATGGACAACATCTCCGCTGTGTTCCCCGTGTTCTTCCTTGCCGTGGCCACACTGGTGTGCATGACCACCCTGGCCCGCATGGTGGAAGAGCACCGCACGGAGATCGGCACGTTCAAAGCGCTGGGCTACAGCGACAGCCGCATCCGCCGCAAGTATATGGTCTACTCCCTCAGCGCCACCGCGGCAGGCTGCGCCATCGGTCTGACCGCCGGTTTCCGCCTCTTCCCCTCCGTGATCATCACCGCCTACTGCATGATGTACGACCTGCCCTCCCCCACAGCACCTTTCCACTGGGGCATTGCCGCCGGCTGCACCGTGGTGGCCCTTTTGTGCGTGGGACTGGTCACCTACTACGTCTGCCGCAGCGTATTGCGCCAGATGCCTGCCACCATCATGCGTCCCAAGGCCCCTGCCGCCGGCAAGCGCATCCCGCTGGAATATATCAAGCCCCTGTGGCGGCGCATGTCCTTCAGCTATAAGGTGACGGCCCGCAACCTGTTCCGTTACGGCAAGCGCGTGTGTATGACCGTCATCGGCATCGCCGGCTGTGCCGCGCTGGTGCTCACCGGCTACGGCCTGCAGGACGCCATCGACGACATCGTCCGCTGCCAGTTTGACAACGTGTTCCACTATGATCTGCTGGCCGGTTTCAGCGTGGACACGGACGATCAGCGACAGGAGATCTACGATTATCTGGACAGCCACCAGCTGGTGGCCGACTGGCTGGCCCAGTCCCGCCAGACGCTGCACGCTGTGGGCGCGGAAAAGGACTTTGCGGTGTATATCACCGTCTCTCAGGACTACGCCCGTCTGGTGGACTACATCCACCTGCAGGAACGTGAAACGGCGCAGGAGATCCTGCCGCAGGTGGAAGGCGCCGTGGTAACGGAAAAGCTGGCCCTCCTTCTGGATCTGGAAGTTGGCAGCACCGTCACCATCCGCGACAGTTCCCACCGCACCTACGAAATGACCATCACCGGCATCGCCGAAAACTATGCCGACCATTTCCTCTACATTTCCGACGACTACTACCGCGCTGTCTTTGGCGCAGCGCCGGAATATAACAGCGTCATCATGCACACGACCGATGCCCAGCAAATGCGCCACCTCAAGGAAGACCTGTTGGCCAATACGGACATTATGATGGTCTCCAGCGCCGGTGACGTGCTGGAACAGTTCAGCACCATTACCGAGAATCTGGGCGCCGTGGTGGCCATTCTCATCATCTCTGCCGGTCTGCTGGCGCTGGTTGTGCTCTACAACCTGTCCAATATCAACATCACCGAACGCACCCGTGAGCTTGCCACGTTGAAAGTGCTGGGCTTCTACGATGGCGAAGTATCGGCCTACATCTACCGCGAGAATATTCTGCTGACGGTCTTGGGTACCGGCGCCGGCTTACTGCTGGGCGTGGCCTTGATCCGTTTCGTGGTCTCCGCCGCCGAGGTGGACAGCATCATGTTCGGTCGCCACGTCTATTGGCCCAGCTTCACCATGGCCGCGCTGCTGACCTTTATGTTCTCCTTCCTGGTGAACGTCATCATGCACTTCCGGCTGAAAAAAATCAATATGGTCGAATCCATGAAATCTGTGGACTAAAGCAAAACAGCGGAGCTCTTTGGCTCCGCTGTTTTATTGATCCAAAAAGCACTTGCTGATGTCAATCAAGCACCCTATTTCTTCCAGTTCTTCCAGCGCTTTCCGGTTTTCCAACAGGCCCGAATCATAGACCTCTTGTAACCGCTCGTCCTCCACCCACTGCTCCATCGTATAACTGACGCATCCGGTATTCGGATAGCGGAACACCACGATCCTGCCCCTGCAGGCGCTGTCCGTATAGACAGCTTTTGCTTGACCGGGCGGAAGCGGCTGTGTCTCCACAAGTCGTCTTGCCAGCAGGTAGGTTTCCTTTTCCAGCAGAAGAAGCTTTTTCCCGGCTCTGCCGGCGCAGCAGAAAAGCGCCACGACCACCAGTAATTCCACGCCGGACATGATGGCAAAAACCGCCTTGTCCTGCCGGCTGAATTCCGGTATGTCTCTGCCGCCGGTCAGCCACAAAGTAAGGAAGATAACGGCAAACATCAGCACAAGGAGACCCACCATCCAGAGGATGTCCTTTTTTCGCTCTCCCTGCAGCCGAAGTCTTTCCTCTCGGATTTCCTGCGGCGTACGCGTCTCTCTCCAAACCTTTCTGCAGCGTATCGCTTCTGCCACCGCATACGCATTGTCCAACTCAAGGAAAATATGCCGTTTCCCATTTTTCAGACGAAGCGTCAGCATATTCATCTGTGCCAAGGCAAAATCCACCTCGTCCATATGACATTCCAGCTTCGCAGACCAATTGTGTCGCGCCGAGATATGGTCTTCACTTACGTGGATAAACGCCTTTCGATTAAAGAGATACGCCGCAGCACCCACAACACAAAATGCGACCCCCATCGCCACGCCGATGTAGGCCTCGTGTCCTGCTTCGCTGTCAACAAGCCTCAAAAAGAGAAACAAGATCATCAGGAACAGGCCGCAGCTGAACACCAGCCCTTTCCAGAACACCTTTTTCCCGAAAAATCCTTGCACCATGCGCTCACCACCCATCTTTTTTTCATTATACAAGATTCACTCCGCCATGTAAAGACTCCCCTCCAACGCGAAGCATCTCGCCCCGTCATACCGCAAAACCGCTTCCCGTACCGGTGGAGCATCGCCAAACAGTTGCAGCACCGGCAGATTCTTTTGCCGGTGCTGTTCTTGTATGTATGACATCCGTGTGATAAAATGGAGTAAACGGTTAGAAAAACTTGAATTTGCAGGGTATAGAGTATGGTTATCGAAACAAAGCGTTTGCTGCTGAGAGAAATGACATATGATGATTTTCACGCACTTTATCAAGTGTTAGCGGATAGAGATATTATGCGATATTATCCGTATGCATTTGATGAAAACAGGGTGAGAAATTGGATTGAACGAAATATAGAAAGATATCGGATCTTCGGTTTTGGACTGTGGGCGGTCTGCTTGAAAGAGACAGGTGAAGTGATTGGCGACTGCGGATTGACAATGCAGCTGATCAACGGACAGATAAAACCCGAAATCGGATACCATATACGCGCCGATCAACAAAGAAACGGTTTTGCCAAAGAAGCGGCGATTGCGGTCAGAGATTGGACATTTAACAATACACCGTTTCATATCGTGTATTCTTATATGAATCACACAAATGAGCCATCGGCAAAAACTGCCGTCTCATATGGCTGCAAACAAGTAGATACGTTTTGGGATGATGACAATGAAATGACAAAGGTGTTTGCAATTTCAAGAGATGAATGGATTACCCGATAAATTCCAATCTGACGAACGGATAAACGGTGCACTCCTATCCGCCTTTCGGGGCAGCGCATGACATCGCATCCGCTGCCCACGCCGTTCTTTGCCCAAGGTTGCCTTTCCAAAACCAATATGCCGCGCAATAAACCGACCTATGCTCATCGCCATAGGTCGGTTTCACTCTTTTATGAATCTCTGCGCAGAGAAGTGTTTTTCCGTTTTGGAATATTTCTCAACAATATTGCGGCTCGTATTCCCTTTTCCCCACGTCTGCCGCCGTACCGCAGGCCAGCTTACGCAAAAAAGCCGGGACCTCACGAGGAGGTCCCGGCTTATTGGTTTTGCTTTAGCGCTTGCGCTTAAAACAGCACCTTACGTTGGCACGCAATGCAGCCGTTTCTTAATAAGCGCGCTTACGACGCTTGTAGACGTACATCACAGCCAGCAGAGCAGCGGAGACGCCAGCCAGAACACCGAAGGTGGTCAGGACATAGTCGCCCAGATCGGGGGAACCCAGCTTATGCTTGTGGCCGCAGACGGAGCACTGCTCGAACTCATCGCTGATCTTGGCGTAGTCGTGCTCGGCCTTATCCACGATGCCATTGCACTTCTCGCACACGCGCCAGTGATACTCGTCGTCATACTGCCAAGCGCCCAGAACGTGGTTGCCCTCGCCGCTCTTGGCGGTCTCGACATGATCGCAGATCTCGCAGACGTGATACTGCTCACCGGGGTTCAGGCAGTCGCCGGGAGTGACGACAACCCACTCGCCCCAAGTATGCTCGGTCTTGTTCACCTTGCCGTGGCAGATTTCGCACTCGTTCCAGTGGTAGGTGTCATCGGACTTCCACTCATTAGCGTCATACTTGTGATCGCAGAACAGACGGACCTGCAGGGTGAAGGAAGCGGCAATGTCAGCGTACACGCTGTAACCGGCAGCACCGACGGAGCCATCACGCTTGGCAGCAAAGGCCAGAACGTACAGGCCATCGCCGTCCTTATCCAGACCGCCCAGAGTGCTTGCATAACCGGTGATATCCAGAACTTCCAGAGCCTTACCGGCAGCCACCAGAGTCAGGTGGTAAGCTCTCCACAGGTCGGCGTCAACGCCGGCAGGAGCGGTGGTGTCATTTCTATCCAGCTTCTTCAGAGCGGTGAAGATATCAGCAACGCTGACCTTATCCAGAGCCTTCTTGAAGGCCACCATGTCACCGGCGACAGCAGCGGCTTCCAGAGCGGCGCTCTGAGCGCAGCCACCCTTCTTCAGGACGGCGGCGATCAGCTTAGCATACTTGGCCTGCAGAGCCTCGTCAGCCTGATACAGGTCGATGTCGAAGATGACATTGGTGCTGCCCTGAGCAGACAGGTTGTTGGAAGCGCCGTTGTAGATGGGCTGGCTCAGGTCGATCTCGACATCGCTGCCGTTGTTGATCTCAGCCAGAACCTTCAGCATGTTGGACACATAGTCCACATAGCTGCCTTCCAGCTTCAGGGAAACGTTGATGGTCTTAGCCAGCTCGTCGTTGGAAACGATGCCGAAGGTGAGGTAGTCACCAGCGGTGTTGTGGCTCACAGCAACCTTCCAAGGTTCGAAGGTCAGGTCATAGGAGGACAGGATCTTGTCGTTGGCCAGGCTGTTGTAAGCACCGGCGAAGTCCAGCATGTCGTCCAGAATGATCTCGATAGCCTCGCCCATCTCGTGAATGTTGAAGCAGCCCAGGATCTCGTTGATCAGATCATCGACCTTGTTCTTGCTGGTGATCAGGCCAACCAGATCATCGAAGTTCACAGCGTACAGCTTGTTGCCGTCCAGATACAGGCCGGCGGAGGTGTAGTAGTTCAGAGCCAGGTCGATAGCCAGGTCGATAGCGACAGCCTCAGCCATGCGGACATAGCCGATACCATCTTCCTTGATGAAGTCGGTGTTGATAACAACAGACAGGTTGCCGTTAGCGTCCTCTTCGATGACGTACAGCTTGTTCTGAACGGTACCGTCAGCGTTCTGGATGTAGCCATCCATCAGGAAGGAGCTGACGTCGTTGGTCTTGTTCTTCTTCAGGAAGCTGAAGACAGAAGCAGCAGGAGCATACTTACCACCCAGGATGGTCACGCTGCCGGACACCTTGCCGGTAACAACGCCGCACTTGGCGGTACCCATGCAGGAGTCAATGATGATCAGCTTGCCGTTGGCGGTGATGTTGCCGTTCACGGTCTTGCCGTTCAGATCCAGAATGGTAGTGCCGGAGAAGGTCAGGTTGCCGTCCACGTCATCCAGCAGGATCACAGCGGCGGGGCCGGCGATCTTGGCCTTGACCAGATCCTTGGTAAAGCCAACCTTGTTGGTGATACCGGAAGCGCCCAGATCGATCACAGCTGCGTCATAGTCGCTAGCGGTATTGGTCAGAGCAGCAGTAATGTTCATGCCCACTTCGGCATCAGCATACTTGTACTCCTTGATCATGCCCAGATAGGTGGCGTAAGCGGAGACATCAAAGCCGAACATGTTGATCAGGCCGTTGATGGCGCTCTGGCTCTTACCCTTGATGCTGATCATCATCTTGTTGCCATCTTCGATGGACTCAGCGGTCAGACCGGGGTTGTTCAGAGCCTTCTCAACCAGCTGGAAGTACTCCTCAGCGCCGGTCAGATCGTAAGACTGGCCAAACTTAGCCAGAGTCTTGGTGAAGGTAGTGGTGTTAGCATCAGTCTTCAGGACCGTATCCACATAGTCCCACAGGAAACGGAAAGCGATCTCGGAGTTGATGGCGTTCACATCGCTCTTGTCGATGTTGCCGGTGGTCAGCAGAGCAGCCAGATAGACCTCATAGACCTTGGCAGGCAGGTTCAGCTTAACGGCGATCACACCGTTGTCGGACTTGAAGGACACGTAGTCCTTCACAGCAGCCAGACCGTTGGCGACGGTAGCCATCATGCCGGGGATCTGGTTCATGCTCAGCTTGAAGGGACCCTTGAAGTAGATGTCATCAGCAGAGCCACCCAGCTGAATTTCAGCAGTGATGACTTCGCCCTGGCCCTTCTGGCCCAGAGAGATCAGCTTATCGCTGCCGAAGGTTTCATCGTTCAGGATGGCGTTCATCAGAGTCTGCAGGCAGATCTCCAGAGAATTATCCTCAGACATGTACATCAGAGGCTCGTTGTTCAGCGCAATGTAGGAGTAGCCGGAGTTCAGCAGAGCCATGGCGAATTCCATGACACCGCCCTGGTTGGCAACGATCTGAGCGTGGATACCGGTGACGGTGCCCTCAGCATCCTTGATCAGCCAATCGCCGAAAGCGTTCTCCAGCTTCTCTGCGGCTTCGTTGGTAGCTTCGCGGGTAATGGTGTAGATACCATCAGCGAACAGACGGTCGATCTGCTCGGTGGTGAAGGTATAGGTAGAAGTGGTGATGTCAGCCACACCGTCTACGGTGTACTTGTAAGTCCAGCCGGTGGTGGGGTGCTTGGGCAGGTTCACTTCCAGATGATCAACAGTGATGGTCTGGTCAGCCTCGCCCTCGATCTTCACGGTGTACTCCTTGAGGGAATAGTTCCAGTAGAAGGTCAGCTTTTCTTCAATGGCGGTGCCGACGGTGGGCAGAGCCTGCTTATCATCAGCATAGTACTTGACGTTGTCGCCCAGCAGCTTGGCAACCTCGGCGTTGGCCTTGGCCAGCAGGTCGTTGATCATGCTCTGAGTCAGAGCAGCACCGATATCCATAGGATCACTGGTGATGGCAGAGCTGCCTGCGGGAGTCTCAATGATGATCTGCAGGTTGACCTGATCGTCGCTCAGGGCGGTCAGCTTATCGCTCAGCAGATAGGGAGCGTCGGTAGCCTTGCTGGTGACGGAGCCGGACATTTCCAGTGCCTCCAGCAGCTTGCCCAGGTTATCACTCTTCAGATTGATAGCCTCGTTGGGAGCAGTCAGGCCTGCCTTTACCTCAGTCAGCAGCTGCTCCAGATCGCCGATCTTTTCAGCATATTCAGCCTTGTTGACTGCCATCAGCAGAATCGTCAGAGCCTCCTGCTCCTTGGTCATCTCGCCCAGATAGGACACCAGATTGTTGATTTCATTGATGAGCTCTTCGCTGTTGTTGTAGTAATAGCGCAGACCATCGGTGTTGTACTCGCGGATCATAACAAAGATCTTCAGAGCACCGTCGTCCGGACCACCGTTGACCACGTTGTTATTGATAATCTTGGTAACGGTATTCTTAAAGTAAGCGCGCAGTTCCAGGTTCTTGGCATCGTTGGGGTTGCCGTCACCGGGGGTAAAGTCGGTCACATCGATGGTACCGTTCATACCACCCAGCATACCTCTGTTCAACTGCTCCATCGTAGCGTACTGACCGTTCAGGCGATTCAGCTGGGTCAGCTGTGCATCTGCCTCGGCCTTCAGCTGAGCAGCCAGATCCAGAATGCTCTGAGCCTTAGCCTTGCCGATGTTGGTCAGGGACAGCTTATACTGCACCTTGACTTCATTACCGGTCAGACCGGTAGCCTCGTTGCCGGAGAACTCGTTCTCGGTACCCTCAGCACCGTAAGTGTAGGGAATCCAGGACAGACCTGCATAAGCGGCCAGATAATCCTTGGCGGTCAGCTTGCCGCCCATCAGGGTCAGCAGGCTCTCTGCCTCAGCGGGGTCGGGCTTGCGGACGTTGACAGCCTCGTTGCCAAACAGAGCGCCGGACTTCAAGATGGCCTTGGCAATGTCACTGCCGTAGTTATCAGCAACGATGCTGTAGAGGTCATTGATAGCGTAAGCCTTGCCTGCCGTACGGGAAATATTGGTCTCGCCATTGATGACAACCACGTCGCCCTGAGCATATTTCACACCGTTAACAGTGTAGTCGTAAGCCTTGGTGGCATCACCATGAACAGGCAGCTTCAGCTCGTAGCCGTAGGGCAGAGACTTAGAAGCCTCATAGTCGAAGCTAACGGTATAGTTCTTAGGGCTGTAAGTGATGGTATACTCGATATCGCTGGTCAGGGCGTTGGGCAGTTCGCTCTTGGTAGCGGTGAACTTGCCTTCAACATAATCTTCCCAAACAGACAGAGCATCAGCCTCAATGCCATAAACCTCAACAGCCTTCAGAATCTCATCCTTGGTAGCATTGGCAGCCAGAGTGATCATGCCGGACACGGTATCCTTCACGGCGACCTTATTGTTCTGGGTGGTCTCCAGCACCACGTTGATGGTGACGTTCCACATAGCCAGGTTCTTCTGGACGGCAGCGGTCTCAACCAGCAGGTCAGCCTTCAGCTCGGGCAGAGCGGTGACGGTCTCGATAGCAGCCAGAGCTTCGTCCAGCTTGACATAGTTAACTTCTTCGTCTGCAAGCAGAGCAGTACCCTTCTCAGCTGCAGTCCACTCGCTGGCAGCCAGAATAGCCAGTGCATCATACAGATTCGTGGTAACAGCGGCCAGTGTTTTCAGACTTTCTGCAGTCGCGGCATCCACGAAACCCTGCTCGATAACCCACTCCAGATTGTCAGCAATGGTGCACAGCGCTTCGCTGATTACCATGACCTTTCCTGCAAAAAGGTTCACTTCATCATGCATCGCAGTGCCCTTGCCCAGCAGGTATTCGGTCTTGGAAGCACTGATATACTCAGCAATCATCTTGCGCAGAATAAACGTACCACCGTTGGCAGCCATCTGTGCATCCAGATACGCAACAGCAGCCTTGCACTCAGCACTCAGCTGCACCGTGGTGAAGCCGGCGTTAATACCCTTGTTGGCAAAGGCCACCAGTTCGGGCATAGCCTGCTCCAGAATGTACAGGTTACCATCCTGACCCTTGACATCTTCCAGCATGGCAATGCCATCCTTCAGCCAGCCGATGGTGCTCAGCATCGTCTCCTGAGCATCCACGGTGATATCATCAGTGGTCAGCTCATAGTTCACTACAACGGAGAAAGCATTGCTTTCATACGTGTAGCTACCCTTGCCGTCGACCAGTTTCACGGTCTCGATCTTGGTCTCGCCAACCATGATGTCGGCAGACACGGGGACCCAGCCCTTGAACTTTTCAACAGCGAGAGTGTTCTCCTCGTTGTCGATGGTGATCAGGTCGCTCTGAGCGTCACTGGGGACCTCATAAGACACCTTGCCACCCTTCAGGTAGCCGCCTTTGAGCAGCGCGGCTTCCGCTTCGGTCAGTTCGTAGTTTTCTGCTACGATCTCACCGTAGTTCTTGCCGACTGCGCCTTCAGCGTGCGCTTCCTGCAGCACCCAACCCAGATTTGCACTGGACACCAAAAGGGCCAGGGCAACAACCCAGGACAAGCACCGTTTCAGAAATGTCGTCTTCACTTTCATCTCTTGTCCTCCCATAATAACTGTGTAGCACACAGCAAATTATAATACAGTTTCAGCGCAGCCACTCCGCGTCTCCAGCATTACAGAAGGGCGCAATAACCCCACTGAAACTTATTATCAAGTATAGCACTGTTCATTTTGCTTTGCAACCACTTTTCCCTAATTCGGCCAAAAAGTAGAAGACCGCTATTCGGGAAGGTGGTATTATTTTCCTTTTTTCTCTGTATATTCCGCCACAATGTGGTTGAATATACTCCACTTCACGATTATTCGTCTTCCTCGTCACCCAAATCGGGGATGTAGCCCATACGCAGCTTGCGTTTGTTCAGCGTGAACATCACCGCGCCCACGGCCACCACGCAGCCCAGCAGAACCGCCACCATGATCCATGTCACCTGTCCGAGGCTCATGCCCCAGGAAGAGGTGCGGCCGGTGATCTCATACTCAATGGGCTGATAGTTCTCGGGCTTTCCATAGGCATCGGCCAGCGTGTCGGGCACAATGGCGCTCGACTGCGTGCCGGGCAGGTTGATGGCGATGTAGTATTCGCCACGCTTGTCCACCGAACCCAGGAAGAAGTGGGCGTAGCCGTCCTGATCCACCACGGCGCTCTGGATCTCAGTATAGTCCTTGCCCTTGAGGAGCGTGGCGTTCTGCAGCGCCAGATGGCCACCCAGACCCACCATCAGTTCGGCATTGATCATCGCCGAGGTGTGGAAGCGCAGCACATAGCAGGTGCTCACGCCCAGCTTTTGGCACAGCTTTTCAGAACCGGGCGTCAGCTCATAATTGAGGTCGTAGCTCTTGGCGCCGCTCTTGGGGTCGATATTCTTACCGTTGATCCGCCAGATCGAGCCGTTCTGGGTCACCACCGTAATGGTAGCGTCCTTACCGGCCAGACTGTCGAGAAACTCCTTGTCGATGCTCTCATCGTCCTTGAGATAGACGGTGATGTTAGGTGCTTGGCTCTGGCTGCCCACGGCAGAACTGTTATAGTCCCGGATCGCCTGATTTACGGCACCCTCGGCCTCTTTCCAGCCATCGTTATTATCCATGGTAACGGTAATATCAACGCTGAGATTTCCGTTACCGCCATTTGCAGGTGTCTTGTTGGTCACGGTTGTGGATACTGTGGCGTTCTGCCCCTGCTGCACAGTGGTACTCTCAATGCTGAGGGATCCATCCTCGTTTGGTACCCATGCGCCAGCAGACATACTTCCGCCCGGCAGGTCTCCGACGGAGACGCCGCCGAAGTCCGGCAGATTCTCGGCGATGATCTTTTCCATCTCTTCGGCAGTCTTTTCTTCACCATCGTAGTAGACGGTGTTCAGCTGCTCGCAGCCTCGGAACACAAACTCATTGATGTTCTCCGCGCTGTCGGGCAATTTGACAGACACCAACTTGCCACACATGTAGAACAGCCACTCGGGAATGACGGTAATCTGCGCCTGTACATCGGCGGTCACAAGATTCTTACAGTAACCGAACACCATCATATCCATCTGCGTGACGCTGGCAGGCACCGTCACCGTGGAAATAGATTCACAGCGGTAAAAAGCCTTCATGCCCAGCTTACGCAGCGAGTCGGGCAGCTGCAGGCGAGTCAGCGCATAGCAGTCGGAGAAGGCACTCTCGCCAATGGTTTCCACGCCGTTGCCCAAGTCCAGCATCTGCAGCTTTTCACAGTTGGTAAAGGCAAAATCACCAATAGACTTCACCTCATCGGGGATAGTGACGGCGGTGAGGTTTTTGCACTCGTAAAAAGCCATGCTGCCGATGGTCGTCAGACCCTTAGGCAGCTCCAGCCGAACGATTTCTGTCCGCAGCGCCTGCCACGGAGCCGGATTGTTCCGGTTATATTCCGTCATCGCACCGCTGCCAGTGATCGTCAGCGTACCGCCGGCCAGCGACCAGTTCAGGTTCTCACCGCAACTGCCACTCTCGCCATCGGCGTGAGCGTCGGTGACAGAGCACACCGTCAGCGCCAACGTCAGCATCAGCACCGCCACCAGCCGGGATATGTATTTAAATAAGGTATGTTGGCTCATGGCGCGCCTCCTTTTGAAAGTTGTTCTTGATGTTGTAAAATATGTAATACTGAAGCAACACTTTTATAATGTTAACTCTTTTTTACCGGGTTGATTCCTGCCGTTACTCTCAGCACTTCTGTAATTGTCGGACGTCGATTCCAGTGCTTGCGGAAAATATATACCAGAAAAATGATACCCACAACTGCAGCAACCAGGGACCAGAACTGACCTCCGGAAAGAAACAAAATATACTGCTTTCTTTCCCATGCCGAGCCGCGGAAAAAATCCACCAGAAAGCGCGCTACACCAAACCAAATCATCAAGAGCGGCCACATCGTTCCGTCCGTCTGCTTTTTTCGCTCTACCATAAGCAGTACAACGACCAAAGCGACCCAAATTGCCATCTCCACAATTGCACTGGGGAAGTATACCGGCTCGGCTCCGTCGTAATACATCACAAACCCTTTGCAGCAATTATTCAGCATGCAATTGATTTTAGAGCTCGCACAAACTGCCATGATAGGGGGCGCAATAAAATCTCCCAGTTCCGCTACGCCGATTTTTAGCATTTTGCTTAAAGGAAAGATCGCCAAAAAGTCAAATAAAACCAATCCATAAAGTCTAACTCCGGCATCCTTTATTCCCACCAATGACGGTCCAAATCTCGCCCCCACATAGCCAACAGTTGAAACAATAAGATATATTATCAGCATCTTCGGCAGCGATATATCATACTTTTTCATTCTGAAAAGGCAGAGTGGGAAGGGTATTGCCATCGCCAGCGACAGCAAAATTATTGTTTGCATGGTTTTCCTTTCTTCTATAATCATACCGGCCTACCGGCAGGAAGGCCGGTATGATTATATTTACTCAAATTGTTACGAAGGATTATTGATTGTAATTGCAGTCGGCAACGTAACGGAATAGGCAACACCGCCGTATGTCATTACCAGTTCCGTGGCAGTCAAAGTTCCGGCAGCCTTCTTATCGTCGGTTGCATTATCATTCTGCTGCACCCAGCCAACGTATCTCAAGCAATCGCCATCTTTTGTCCATTGATAGGCGTTCGTCTTGGTGCCACTGTCGCCCTTATGCTGCTGTCCCGACGGATACAGGTGAACCACCTTGTCACTGTTGTTGGTGTTAAACGTCAACGTCGCACCGGAAGCTCTTCCGTATCCGCTCAGGGTGATGGTAACATATGCCGAATTGTAGTTGGTTGTCAGACCAACATTACAAATCTCCGTTTGGCTCATAGCATGGTAGACGGTTGTCGCAGTATTGTTATTTGTAATGGAACTTGCCGCCGTATCATCTTTATCGCCGCTCTTATAATACGCACTGGTAATCTTCACTGTCGGCGTCTTCGACCACACCGTATACACGGGCGCATTTTCAGGCAGTGTCTCTCCAGCCAGCGTGACTACTTGTGTACCCATCGTGTACGAGAACGTCGTCGTGTAGTTACCGGCATAAACGAGAGCCGCATCCGCTCTTTGCAGATAATTGGTGCTGTCGCCGTCGGCAGTCAACAGAACTGTCACTGTGGCGCCATCCGTAGCAGAAGTCAATCCAGTGCTCGTATATCCGCCGTTAGTTTCCGAGCTTCCACCCACATATGTGAAGGTCAGTTTTACATCCTTGATACCTTCCAACTGCTTGTTCTCGAAGTCGCGGATGACGACACTCAAACCGGAAACCTTGTGGCTCTGCATGAACGTACCGGTAACATTTCCACTGCTATCCTTGCCGAAGTTCTTGCTCGTTCCCTCAGGAAGCACAACCGTCACCGTCTGGACGACCTTGGTGGAGTAGTTCTTATCCCTCATATTGATCGTCAGCGGTTCATCCACATAGTCGCCGTTCTCGTCCTTGTCGGCAGAGATATAATCACCGGCAGCGTTAAAGTAACCGCGAACATGGATCTCTTCCATTGTCCAGTGGCCGTCCTGTACTTCAGTATGGCCCAACACAGTATCCTTCGGCAGGATGAAGTTGAAGGTACTCACCGAAACGCCGTCTTCGTTGGGTGCAGTTGCGGCCAGATTGCCCAAGACCGTATAGCTCTTGCCGGTGGTGGTGTTCTTCACCACGGCCTCTATCGTTGCCGTAGTAGCATTAGAGAGAGCCACATTCATCTTGGCATCGCCGTTGGGTGCGTACTGGTACTCCGCCGGCATAAAGCTGTCATATGCCGGAGGTTCGGGCGGGATCATGGTGAAGGTGGGCGCTGTGGTGACCGTGGTCAGGGTATTGCCGCTCACTATCACCTGTGCAAATTCCCAAATACCGGCACCAATGGCAGCCAGCTCACCCTCATAGTAGCCGCTTGTACTGTTCCATGTCAGGTCAGTATCCATCGCACGGTTCTGGCCGCGGCCTCTATAGGTCAGCTTGGCACCGGACAAGCCCGGCATTTCCTCGCCGGAGTTGTCCATGATTTTTACCAGCATGCTCAGATTCTTCTGGTTATCCGGCATCTGATCGCCCAGATATTTGAACTGGGTAGGACTGTTGGTCCAGACAGCCACGCGCATACCCAGCGTGACATCCGCCTTCAGGATCATGGTCGCGGGCAGTTCCTCATACTCACCGTTAAGCACCAAATATTCCATGGTGTAGTCACCGGAGGTCAGGAAGGTGGCGCTGCCGGTCCAAAGTCCGCTGGTAGCATCATAGGTAAAGTTGATATTCACCGCCGAACCATCTTCATCGTGCAGGAAACGGCCCTGCACCGTGGTGGGCATCTTAGTAGGATCATCGGTGGCAAAACGCAGGCTGAGGTTGACCGTGCCATAGTTTTCCGCCGCAAGGATCGTGATGTAGTTTTCCACGGCCTCGGTACAGCTCAAGCTTTCAATAGCAAAGCCGCTGATCTCGACTTGAGGAGTAACGGGCAGATCGCGAGAGATACCGTCCAGTTCCACGCTGCGCAGCACGTATTTGCCGGGAGCCGTGAACTTATGTGTCGCCACCCAGTCACCATCCGCATTCTTTTCAAAGGTCATCTCTTCCTCACGAGAACCCTGCGTAGCGCTGATCTGGCGCAGGAAGAAGCCCTTGACGGTCGAAGGCTCATCACCAACCACATGAACGGTAACCGTGGAGATCATATCGCCCACATGGGTGTCGTAGTCAAACTTAGTCTTATCCACGCTGGCGCTGACATGCAGTTCCTTGTTGGCCAGCGTTTCATTGTCGATAGGCTGCAGAGAGATGCTGCTGCCAAACTGAATGTTCATCTGACCCTGAATATCGGCCGCCGATAACACCTGGTCGTTGGTAAGCGTCGTGCCGTCCAGATAGACAATCGCCGTGATGCGGGTGGCCACATCCTGCTGCAGGGGCATGATGGCATACTGCGTAACGCCCTGATAGTCCTCACCCAGCTCGATACTGTCGGTAGGGGAAAGCTTCAGAGGCACTGTAACACGGCCGCTCTCGGCATAGAACCGCTGGGTATCCATCACCGCTGTGGCCAGCAGATTGCCGGCTCCATCCACAAATGCCACCTTGAAAGATTCCAGCAGCTTCAGCGAGCGAGCCTGATCCTCCGGGGTATCTGCGTAGTAGACATAGCAACTGCCCGCGCCCTGCGTGGTGGCGTCGGTAGACATCAGTTCGTCCTCGCCCCAGACGCGGTTTTCACCCTCGTAGCCCAGGATGATTTCCACCTGTTCCATCTTCGGCAGAGGCGTTTCGCCATCTTTAAGTTCAAATACTTCGTGAAGCGTAGCTCTGTACCAAGTAGTGGTTTCTTTACCTGCGGCATCGGAACCCACAACCTTATAAAGGGAGTAGTTAACAACAACGGTTTCAGTCTTCGCAGTGGTTTCACCACTTTCCGGATCCGTCTCCTCTATGGTGACCTCTTCCTCGCGGGAAATGGCGTACAGGTCCACCTCTTTGCCGTTACTATCCCTATCCTTGACCGGCTTCTCCTCGGTACGGGTAAGCACATTACCCTCCAGTGTCAAGTAGCTTCCGGCGGCATTGGTGCGAACCCACAGGTCGATGGCCATGCCGTAGGTATCCTCCGCTGTGATTTCGCCCTTAAATCCCTCAGTAGACATATTCAGCGCATAGTTCAGGTTCTTGTTGAACAAAGAGGGGGTCGGAGCGGAAGTGGTGATGATCGCGTAAATAGTACCATCCTGTTTGATGATACTGCGCTTCACCGTTGCCTCCAGTTTCAGGCCCTTGCCATTGTTATACTGGTTACCCACCAGCATGTTAATACCCGTGCGCTTTTCAAACTCGTAAAGCACACCGTTGGTAATGACTGCCTGGCAGGATTTTTCCAGATATCCCATAGCGTTAGAGGCACCAATATTCTGGATATTCGTGCCATCCAGTGTACAGGTGTTCAGGTTTACCAGCGAATTGACCACCGCTTTGAGGGAACGGCCGACTTTCTCCTCATCGGTTTCACCCACCGTGACCACCGTGCCGTCATCCTTCACCTGTGTACCGCGCCACTTCACCGTGCCGGAACTGTTGATCTTTGTCAAAATCTCCAAATCGCTTTGCAGCAGAGTGTAGTCCTGCTTAAAGCGGTCAAGTCCCTCCAGTTTCAAACCCTTCGCTGTCAAAGCAGACTCTGAAGTAGTCAGCAAAGACTGCACCGTATAGTCTGTGTATTCCTCCGTTTTACCGCTATACTTGATGTGCTGCTGCAGGTTCACCAAAGCAACCATGCCTCTTGCTTCTTCCTCAAACACTTTAACAAAAGCATCGTACATCAACACCAGATTACCCAGATGCGTTTTATTCACGGTAGGGTTGGTCAAACTCTCGTCGCCCTGCGTCGCGTTCAGTCTGTCCGTCATAAATACACCCATGATATAGGCCAGAGACTGCATGTACGCGTCATTCTGCGTCAACTCAATGTATTTACCACCGGCTGCTGTATAAATTCCTGTGACCTCATCTCTTTTACTAATGATGCCTTCCCATACACCCACTGCCTTCACCTTTGTAGAGGAGATAGCGCGCACACCAAGGCCGGTACTCATGCCGAAATAGCCGGGCGTGGTACCCACCGGAGGCACCCACTGCGTATAGCTGAAGTTGCTGCTCAGCTTTTCGATACGGCCATCGACACTATACACAGCGCCATACAGCGGGCTGCCCAGCAGATCCGACTTGTTCAGCTGTGCCGGACGCATGGTCAGATTCTCCAGACCGTAGGAGGGATCCGACAGGTTAATCAGGTTACCCCAGGTCACGTTGGCATCCGGAACCGACTGGTCTTCAGCCGCGCTGGAGTCGCCCACCTGAGATGGATTCGGAGCAGTACTGCCGTCACCGGTAGCCAGTGCAATTTCCAGATTGCCGTTAGCGGCAACGTTGGTTTTCACACCGCTCACTTCCGGTGCACGGGAAATCGTCAGCCATGCAAAGCTGGCCGATGTCATCATAGCAAACGACATGACAAGCAGCATCGCTACCGCCATCACACGTTCCTTCAGTCTGGGCAACATACTCTGATATGCTTGGATTCTCTTTTGCGTATCTGTCATTGCTCAGCACCTCCTGTCTGTTGTTTCTCCTGTTGTGCCTGTTCCAGATAATTTACGAAGAAGGATGTCTCTGTCTCACCGAAATCAACACCCTCATAGTTCCATTTCAAATGAACGAGATAGGTTCCTGCCGTCGGCAACGTCTCGCCCGTCTCAAAGATCAGCGCATACGCCGCCTCGTCGATCATCAGCCGGCCTCGCAGGGCCCCGGTTTCCAGATCGTCGACTGCCACATAGATCTTCTCTTCTTTCTGGTTCTCTGCGGTTTGCAGATCAATCCGCTCCACCGCATACACCAGCCGGTATTCTTTCCACTGTTCCGGCAGCGCCAGATACACCGTTTTGTCCTTCGTGAGGACACGCTGCTGTGCGTGTAAAATTTCGTCCACGTCCGGCATCACTGCAGCGCTCGCTTTTCCGCTCAGCAGGCCTTCGCCGCCGGCCTCTGCTGCCAATCGCAGCTCCTTCTCCGGCTGCAGCGCCGCATCCGGCAGATCCAGCTGCATCAGCACCTGATCTGCAGGCGGCAAATCAATCACGCCTTCGCCATAGAGCACATACCAGCTCTCTCCGTTGTCCAGACTGTATCTGGTCCGGCTGGGGAACGGCAGCATCCCTGTCCCATCCTCAGACTCCAGCCCAAGTCGCAAATCCGCAGCGCCGGCTCCCACCGTGAGTTTTACCGGCAGCACAGAATCCGGTGCAAAGTGGGCGATGGTATCCAGCGTAACGCCCACACGCTCAACCGGTTCCGGCTGGTTTGCCTCTGTCTCGCCGTTCTCGACGGTTTCCCCGTTCTGGGCAACCTCGCCGTTCTCGACGGTTTCCCCGTCCTGGGCAACCTCGCCGTTCTCGACGATTTCCCCGTTCTGGGCGGTTTCGCCGCTTTCCTCCGGCACGGCCGGCAGCACGATGCGGAACATTGCCTGCATCGTCTCCGCCCACGATACCGTTACGTGGGCACTCAGCGCCTGACGCAGCGTCATCATCTTTTCTGTCGGCGTCAAAGTCAGCACCAGTGTTGTGGGCTGGTCTTTTTGCAGTGTGATCACACCGCTCACATCCGCCGTCACATGCAGGTATTCTGCCTGGTCTGTGGACCATTGCAGCTCACCCGAGATTTCTTCCTTACTTTGCAGGTTGATGGTAATTTGATACGGCTCCTGCGTCATTTCACCCAGCAGGATCGTGGTGGGCGCCTGTGCAGCGCTCTGCATCCAGTCGCTGCTTACCGTCTCCTCTTTCGCAGGTTCAACGAACGTGTCCCACGTAACGGTGTTGACGTAGCGCGCATGGCTCTCACCCACGCTCAGTATCATAGTCGACAGGAGTGCCACCAGCACCAGCATCGCGTATACGGTTTTCAACGATTTGCCCATGGTCCGGCGGCCTCCTTTCTTTTGTTAAATCAGTATCCGATCATTTGCAGTTGCAGTAAGCTGGGGTCGCTCAATGCATCCCCCTCCAACACGAGAGTGATCTGTGCCGTGGACAGTGCCCCACCCGGCAGCAGCCAGCTGTACTCCGCTCCGTTCTGTCCCGGGAAGGTGAATACCCATCCTTCGCCAAATGTCCGGTACAGGGGGGCATCCCGCTGGATCCGCGTGGCTTCCGCCGTGATCTCCTCCACCGTCTGCGCTTCTTCTGCACCGGAGGGAATCTGCAGTTTCACCGTCACCGTCTTTTCTCCGTCCCATATACCGGGACTTCCCAGCAGGCAGATCCGTATCTTTTGATCTGCCGCAGCGTACGCCTGATCGGACGTTCCGTTGGCCACAGCAAAGGTCAGCTGCCACCGTCCGTCCGGCTGCATTTCCCATGCGCCGCCGACTCCCGGTGTGAAAGTTGCCTCAGCCCCTTCCCCTTCGCCGGAGATCATCTGGCCTAAATGCAATTGGTTTGCTTGCTGGGGTGCCAGAAATATGCCTTTGCTTACATTGATGCGGTAGCGCGCCCACGCAGTGCCTGCCGCGCTTACCACGCATCCCACAGCCAATACCGCTGTCAGCCCCAAAAGCAGCATATTCAGTTTCCGTTGCTTCATGGGCTGTTCTCCTCAGTTTTTATTTGATGGCCGTCACTGTCCAGACGGTGCCGTTGTTCTGCTGAACCGATCCGCTATGGAGATAGCGCGCAGGAACTTCTTCCTCAAAGGTGCCGCCGTAAACGGTGACATTGACGTGCGGTGCATCCGCCTTAAACACTTGCAGCGAATAGCCGTTCTCGCTGGTCAGCTTACTGGTTCCGTGGATTTCCACGGAGATGTTGTAGCCGTAGCCCGTCTCCACATAGACTGCGTCGCCGGTATCGCTGAAGCCGCTGCCAACCAGCGCCGGCTCTTCGCGTGTGCCCGAACCACTCACCGTCGAGTCATAGATGGCAACGCTGCCGCCCTTAATGGCCATGCCGGTGTGTCCGGAAAGCGTGCTGTGGTCGGCAATCGTCAGCGTGCTGTCCATCTGGGGATGGTAGATGGCGGTAGCGCCGCCGGACAGCGTGCTGCCGAGCACCTGAATGTCCGTACCGTACGAATCCAGATTACCGTCACCAACCAGCGCATAGGTGCCGCCGGTCAGCGTGCCGCCCTCGATGATCAACTGCGATTTCATGGACGATCTGTCGCCGTTTCCGGCGATGTAGACAGCCGCAGACGTTCCGTTCACCTGACAGCCGACCAAACGCATACGGGTGTCCATGGTGTTTCCGGTCCGGTAGTCTGCCATGCACAGGCCGTAGACAAAGTTATGGATGGTCATGTTGCTGCACACAACTTCCGCACCTACTGCAAAAACAGCATAGCCCTTGCCTGTGGTACCCTTGATCTCGCCGTTGAGCAAGGTCAGCTTGCTGCCGTTGGCCACGTCAAACGTCCGGCCGGCCACTTCGCTGGTAATGGTGTGTCCGTTCAGATCCAGCATCAACTGCGTACCGGCCGGCAGTGCCACCGACTCGGCAATCACAATATCGTCCGTCAAGCGCACCAGTGCACCGTTGTTCAGCTCGATGGCGGTCTTCAGGCCCTCCACCGTGCCGGTATACATCACGTTTTCGTCGCTCTTCTGCGCGGAAATATTCAGCATCATCTCATAGCTTTTGGGCTGTTCACCCTCTGCCGGTTCCGCTGCCTCCTGTGCCAGCTGCGTATCGTATGCGGTGGCCGCCTCAATCTGCGCATAGGTGCACATATAGGCGTACACACCGTAACCGTTCTCATCCACTTCCACCGGGTAGTAATAATAACCTTCACCCAGTCTCTTGTTCGGGTCGATCTCGCCTTTATAGCCGTCGGTCTTGGAGAACTCCACCAAAAACTCTTCCACGGTGGTTTTTCCGTCCACGGTTTTCAGTTCCATGGTCATATTGTCGTTAAAGGTGGTGGTTGCCTCATCGTAGTTATACTCGATGGGGCGCAGGTACTCCACCTCGTCCACGATCTTGCGTTCTTCCGACCAGGTGCCCAGCACATAATAGCCCAGCACATCGTAAACCCACTGCCATTTCAGCTGCGGCCCGTTATGTACCTGTTCGGTCAACGTCAGCTCACCCTGTCCGAACACCGTGTAGGTATAGCTGTCCCGGGAGTTCAGATAGACTCGCTCCACCGTTTCACCGTTGCGAACCTGCTGCACATCTACATACATGTAAAGGCGCTTGCACATTTCGTTGTCGGAAATGCGCGTCTTGGCGGCGCTTACACTCACAGCAGACATGCTGTCACTTTTACTCTTTGCCTCCAGATGGATCAAACCTTCATCACCGGGCGATGCGTTGATGGTGGTTGCGTTGACCTTGATGTCGCCGTCGAATCCCCAGCTCTCCACCTGAATCACCAGGCCGCTGGCCTGCACGATATTGGTATACCAGGCTGCCGACATGGTGAAAATGATCACCAGCGTCAGAATGATCGTCAGCAGTGCCAACGATGCCTGCCAGTAAATATTCTGTTTTGCTTTTTTCAGCACCGTGCTCTCCGGTTTCGCCGGATCCGGTGCCGCATTTTTGGCCGCGGCAGACGAAGGGAACATCTGCTGCACGACACTATTCAGCTTTTTGAGCGAATTGCGCATACTGCATCAGCTCCTCCATCAGTTCTGCACGAATTCTTTCATACATTTCGTTATATTCCTCTTGGGTCATACCGCAAAGAGGATCCGGTTCTTCCTGCTCTTTTTTCCGGGGCGTCTCCAGCTCCAGCACCACGTTGCGCATCTCATGCTGGATATTGCTGACGCAATTCTTCAGCAGCAGACCTGTCAGCAGCAGGCAGGGCAGCACAATGCAGCCCAAAAATCCCACTTTATTGGTAAAAAAGGAGAAAATTCCTGCCAACACGCTGCCATCCCCCGTATGCCAAATTACTTTACCGATCAAGTACTCGCTCTCCACCAGATAGCCATCCGAAACCAGATTGGCGTCACCCTGTGTCCGCAAAAGCACTTCACCGTTCATCTCCAAAATCTCCACCACCCGGTGGGTCACAACCTCACCCCAGATGGCAGATTCCCGCGTTTGAAAGCAGACAATGTCCCTCAACACGATTTTATCGATATCGGTCTGTTTTGTGATAAGCAGTGCGCCCACCGGGATCTCCGGTTCCATACTTCCCGTTACCACGCGGAACATGCTGAAACCGAACATCTGCACATAGCCGTTGCTGATCGCCTGAATGGACACATACAGGCACAGCATCACTGTCATCACCAACAGTATTGTGACCAGCAAGCTTATCCTCTTGTGGAGCAAGCTGCTGTCTTTTTCCTCTGTTTGCTCAAGTTCTTCTCTTTTTATCATGTCTCACTACTGCCGGCCAGTTCCAGATTGACCAGAAAACTGCCCGCATTGATCTGGTTCACACAATCGATGTCCTGTCCCTCCAGCCAGATAAACATACGGATCCGCTGGGGTACATTCTTTTCCAGTCCGATGATATACACGTCTTCCGTGGCGCCGGACTGATCCAGCTGTGCCAGCTGCGCAGCTGTACTGTCATCGCCCAGCTGCTGCAGATCGCCGCTGCGCTTAATAAAGCTTCCCTTCTCCACGTAAGGAGATGTCTGCCACTGCAAATACTGCTGATAAAACATGGCTGCCGCTTCCTGCGCATCCATATTTTTGTCGTTCATGCCCCAAAGTGCCGCCTGAAAGCGCTGTGAAAGCGCGCTGCCGGCGCCGTTTTCCGCCGCCGCCCAGTCGCTGGTCAGCTGCGCCGTCACCCGATCGGTCACTGCCTGCGCCACCGTACCCGTCGAGTCCACCGTCACAGGCAGCGTATGCACGTAGCTGCCGTCGACGGAAGCATCGTTGGGATGGTTGTCGCAGTTGGGCTCATAGATGGTAAAGCGGTTGGAATACAGGTTGGCCGAGCCGGTGTCGGGCTCATGGTACAAGCCGCGCAGCGCCGTATAGGACTTGGCGTAATAAACGCTGTCCTCGTAATGCCGCAGCGCGTCTTCCCCCGTTTCCACCTGATTGGCCAGAAATCCGATTCGGACGGCGGTGGAGGCCTTTTGCGTCGCTTCGCTCATCTGGTATCCGGTCTCTGTCTCGGTCACAACAGGCAGGTCCACCACGTAGCTGCCGCCGCTGCCGTCACCGGTAGACACGCGCAGCTTGAAATCCGCACTGGGGGAAACCACCCAGAAATCCAGATAGAGATAACTTCCCTCTCTGATTTTCTCGCTTTCCTGCGCCGAAAGATTGGCGTACTCCAGCTCGCTGTCCAGATAAAATGCCTCGATCTCCTTCAGCTGACCGGCAGGCACCGAGCCTTCCCGTACCGCTTTGTCGTTGTAATCATAATACGTCGGCAAAAACCAGTTCACGCCGTCTGCCGTGGAAACGGGCGTCAATCCACCCACATCCTGCAAATAGGCGTAGCTCTTCTGGCCATTGAATTGCATGGTGTCGGAAAAGTGTCCGGGATAGTGATATGTCACGCCGTCTACCGTTTCGGTCATATCCGGTGCAATCAGAATGGTCGTTCCACCACCCACGGCAACCTGAATACCGGTCAGCGCCGGGCTGCTGGCAAGCACCATCCACGCATAAGAGGACGAAACCACCACCGTCACTGCCACAAGCAGGATCAGCACCATCTGTATCAACTTGATATGGATCTTTTTCATAAGCGTTTCCTTTTGATGGTGCGGAATATCAAGGGCTTGCTCGCTCAGTTTCCGACGTTATTTCTGGCAATTATGCGGCGCTGTCGCTCCATTTCACGCTGCTCCCAGGCTTCCTGCCGGCGAGCTTCTTCTTCCTGACGCAAAACCATGCGCTGCGGCAGGGCGCTGAGGAATACGGTGATCTGCTGCTGATAGGCAGCCGTTGCGGCGCTGTCGCGGGCATCCTGTTCCCGGCGCAGCTGTGCCTGCCGCTCTTCCTCCTGCAGTCGGATCTGCTCCAGTCGGGCTTCTTCTTCCCGGCGGATCCGCTCTTCCTCGGCCAGTTTTGCCTGTCTCTCCCGTTCCAGCCGCTCCGCTTCTTCCCGGCGTGCTCTCTCTGCTGCCAGCTTCTTTTCGCGACGGATACGCTCCCGTTCTTCCTCGATGCGTCTCTTTTCGCGTTCCGCTGCCTCCAGCTTACGCTGCTCGGCCTCTTCCAGCAGTTTGGCGGCATCTTCGAATTCCAGCAGCTCCTGTACCTTCTTTTCTGCTGCTGCCTTTCGGGCTTCGAGATTCTTCTCCAGATTCTCGGCAAAATACTTCAGTTCCTTCTTCAGCACCTTGCTGCGAATCGTATCGGCGATTTCCCGGTTGATCTGTTCCTGACGCAGCCGTGCTTCCTCGGCCTCTTTTTCCATGCGCAGGCGTTCCTTCTCGGCCGCCTTTTCCTGACGGATGCGCTCCTTCTCGGCTTCCTGCTCCCGGCGCAGACGTTCTTTCTCTTCCTTCTTGCGCTGGGCCTGCTCTTCCACCAGCCGGCGGCGTTCGGCAGCCTCTTCCTGCATCAGCTGTTCCTTGGTCAGTTCCTCAATGAGAACTTTGCGGATCTCCACTTCCGGCAGATCGTAGTCTTCCGTCAGCTCCTCGATGATCTCCTTGATAAACTTAGGCCGCAGCGTGCGCTTCTTCTCCTTCATCGGCACCGGCATCCGGCGGTCTTCTTCCCGCTCCAGATAGCCCTTGAGCACCAGATAGTTGAACAGAATATTGTGGAAGATATTCTGCTGGAACTCTTCCGTTACCACGGGGTTCTGCTCAATCACGCGCACAGCGTAGCCAATGTCGTCGTACTCGCTGAGGAATTCGCCCAACTTCACAATCTCTCGGTAGTAGGGGTTTTTCTTCAGCACGTTGGTCTTGACGATCTTACCTCTGACACGGGGCAGCTTTGCCATTTGCTGGGCGAAGTTGCTGTTCATGTATACCGTCAGAATACGGTACAGACGGGAAATACGGTCAAACACATTGATATGCTTTCCGTCAGTATCCAGCGTGCTGTCCACATCACGGATGTGGAGGTACATATCCATATGGACATGCTCCGTAGCGCTGTCCATTTCGCTCTGCACCTTCAGCTTTGCGCCAAACTCGTCGCTCATCTCTGCGAAGATGGCGTCGTGGCGCAGCTTGACAAAGTGATGGGCCGTTTCCAGCACCGTGTAGACCAGACGGTTCTCATAAAGACCGATGGAGTCCTCGCGGTACTTCTGCATCAGCTTGCTGGGGCGCACATCACCGGTCGAAGGATCGTATTTCTCCACCAGCGAAGCGTGCTGTGCCAGATGCACCACCACGTCGGGACCGCCCTTCTTGGCGTTGGCCACGTTGACGATCAACTCTTCTTCGTGGATCACGTTTCGCGGCGTAGCAATGATCTTCTGGAACGCGCCCAGGCTGCCTTCAATATTGTCCACCCACGTTCTGTCCACCCACTTTTCCATGCGGCGGTTGGAGAACTGGATCTCGTTTTCGGCATGGGCGATGGCATCCATGAAATATTCATAGAACTCCGTGCTGCCGATGGCGCGAAGGACGCTCTTGGTAAATTTTTGATATACCGGATCGATCAGCGACTGCTTCTTCTTTCCTCCGGTGTTGTTTTTCTTGTTCTCTGCCAAAACGCGGCCTCCTTTGGGAAACGCCTTCCTTAGTTGTTCTTCTTCAGATAGTCAATGTACTGCTTGCAGATGACCATGGTGTTCTTGCCGAACACCTTGTCCAGATAGGCGCTGAATTTCGTCAGTTCGTCTTTCATAAAGCCCAGAGAAAGGGACTCGAACTTACGCAGCACCTTCTTGGCCACGATGAAGTCGATTGCCTGCAGCTCCGTTCCGCCGCAGCCGATAAAGCAGGGCACGTAATCACGGATCTGCTTCATAATACGGTTACCGAATGCCAGGCGGAAGTTCTTAATCAAATAGGTATTGACTTGTTCCAGCTTATCCAGACTCTCCTGAGAGATGGGATGGTTCTTCTTGGCTTCGTTGAACAGCCGGATCAGATGGTCGGTAGAAATATAGATGGGCGGCGTCGGCTCGCACTCAAAGGCGTCGGCGCGGCTATCCAGGTCGATGGGGATTGCACGGTCGTAGACCTTATCGGCCACGGCGAAGGTGGAGTCGTCGTTGTTGATGGTGCCGATGAACCACACGTTGTTGGTGATCTGCACGTTACCGCCGTTGATGAGGCACGGGTCGTTGTCCCACACTGCCGTGACGATGTCCACCTTCCACTCCTCTTCACGGGGCATTTCCAGAATGGACAGCATTTCGGCGAAGTAGTACTCCACACGGGCGATGTTCATTTCGTCCAGAATGACCAGATGAGGATCGCGGTAATAGTTGGCCTCGTAGATGGCACGCAGAAACTCCGTTTCGGAGTAGCGCTTGGTAAATTCGTTGAAGTAGCCGTACAGCTCGGTACGCTCACGCCAGGAGGGCTGCACGGAAACCACCGTGGTGTCCTTCTGCACAAACTTACCGAAAGCGTAAGGCAGCGAGGTTTTACCGGTACCGGAAATACCCTGCAGGATAACGATTCTGGCTGTGCCCAGCGCCGCAACGAAATAGCGCATCATGTCCAGATCGTAATACAACTTCAGCTGGGAAGCGGCAAACTTACGGAACTGCTTGCAGAATTCCTCCAGCGTAATGTCGCTGTCGTAAGTCGGTGCGCTGTACTCCATCTTATAGTAGTTGTCCACCGACGTCAGACGGAAGAATCGGCTGTCTGCCGGATCCACGCAGGGGGACTGGAAGGTGTTGCGGTTGCTGTTGGGAATGAACTCCGCCGCCGCTTCCTCTGTCGTCTCCTCCGTCTGCTCTTCTGCCTCGTCCTCCGGCAGATCCCCGGCCGCAAGGCCGGAGGTATCGCCGCTCAGCTCCGCCATCTTCATGGCCAGCAGCTTATCCTTCTCATAGTTGGCCCGCAGCAGATCTCTCTGCAGTGTGCGCACCTGCTTGACCATGGCGTCGTATTCCTTCACCGGCACGCGGAAGCGAAACAGCTTCTTCAGGCCCTTGATCAGCAGGATCACCAGCACCACCGCCAGACCCAGCAGCAGGATGTTGGCCACCAGCAGCAGGATCCACGCTCCGGTGGTGAAATCCTGCTCGTAAGAGCGGATGATCTCCATGCGCATGGGGAAGTTGAAAAGGTAGTTAATGAAGTTGAAAAAGGATGCAAAGATATCAACGAAAGCCCGAAATACCCGGCCAATATCCTGATAGAAATACTGCAAGAAGTTATCCATTGTCTTCTCCTGATCTCACGCGGATGACTTGGCGCGGCGCGCACCGTTATTCCGCAGTGTTGTCTTTGTTCTGCTCAGCCTTCATCTGAGCCATAAATTCTGCGCGCAGCTTCTCACGCAGCTGGGCCTCGATGGCCTCGCGCTGCTTGGCGATCAGCGCCTCAATGGCTGCCTCATCCATAACGGGAGCAGCTTCCTCGACGGGAGCGGCCTCCTCAACGGGAGCGGCTTCCTCGACGGGAGCAGCCTCCTCGACGGGAGCAGCCTCAGCAGGCGGAGCCTGCGACTCCTTGGCACCGCCCATGGATGCCAACAGTTCGGCTCGCAAACGTTCGCGCAGCTCGGCTTCCATCTTGGCACGGGCAGCGGCCTGCTCGGCCTGCTGCTTGGCGATCAGATCTTCCGCCGTGTCGCGCTCCTGCTCGTACTTGATGCGGTTCTTCACGTTCTGATACTCAAACAGCACACGGAAGAACTGGACCAGATGGAACAGGAAGAACAGGAAGACGGGAACCACCACCACGATCAAAAAGCCGGTGGCCGTCTGCAGATAGTCGAAAGCCTTACCCAAGCCGGGCACACGGAAGGAGTACTTACCGACGATCTCCGACTCGTGGACGGTCAGGGGGTCGACAGAATCACTCTTGTCACCCTTGGTGGAGAAAATGAGATATCCGCCACCGTCATAAACCTCTTGGATTCTATGGGTGTTCAGTACGCGCTCGCCGTTGATGACGGTCCAGTAGGTAACCACGTCACCTTTGCGCAGCTCGCCGGGATCTTTCACAGACGTGTCGAAGATCAGGTCACCGGGCAGCAGGGTGGGGTACATAGAGTCGGTCTGGATGGAGAACATCCGGATACCGAGGATGCTGGGTACGCCGTTGCCGGAGGTGGACACGAAGGACACGTAGGTACACACGGCAGCCAGCGCAATGGCCAGCACCAGAACCACGTTGATGATGGTGTTGGCGATCCGCTTGCCGCGGCTCTCCGGCACCTCTTCTGCTTCGGTCTCGGTGGTGACGATCTGATCGATCACCGGATCATTCTGGGGGATTGTCTTCTTTGCCATACTCTTCTTCATGAGATGACTCCCTTCTATGTTTGTCGTTCTTCTTACCTATTAAATATATAAAGCAACTGAGTTGTTACAAACTTTCTTCGTCTATACAATGGGCTGCAGGCCGGACTGCTCATCCGGATCGGTGTCAAACTGAATGCTTGCCATGATCTGCGCGCCCTGAATCTGGTTGGTGCAGTCCACGTCCTGTCCCTCCAGCCAGATGTAAAGGTCGATCCGCTTCATCTCGCCGGGCTGGATGGTGAACAGTTCCGGTTCCGTCTCAAACTCGCCCAGTCGGTGGACCACCACGTTCCGTTCCACAGGATACGCCTCGGACCACTCGGAGGCGGTCTGCAAAATCAACCGCTCTCCGTCGATCAGCGCTTCTGCCCCGTCAATACTGGGGGTAGAAATGTAGCCCGTTGTGCCGTCCACATGCCGGTCGCTGTTGGGCTCATAGATGTAGAACGTTTCCGGTTCGCCGTTTGGCTGTCCGGCCAGATCCACCGGTGTGATGCGTATACCGATGCGGACGGCGCATTCAGCGCCCATACCGCCGTTGTTGTGCAGCACGGCCTCGCCGTCCCACACGGGGGTTCCGATGACATAAGTGCCGGACCCGTCAATGCCTTGATCCACCTCCACAGCCTCGGAGAGGAATACCGTTTCCGTCTGACCGGAACGGGCGTAGAAAGTGGTCTTGATGTAATAGCCATAGGCGTCATTGCGGTTGGCATTGTTTTCATCGCTCAACGGATGCCAGTAGCCGTAGTCCAGCTGCCGTCCGTCTGCGCCGTAGGCGGCGGCGATGAAGATTCCCCGTTCCTCGGACCATGTCACAGGCCGCAGCGGTGAGGTTTCCGGTGTCAGATCCCGGAAGTCCAGCTGCAGTTCCCATGTCTCCGCCAATGGGTCGGCAGAGATCTCCAGTCCGGTGTCGGAGTTGATGAACAGGTACATGTCGCTGACGCGGGGCGTCCTGCTCAGAGAAAACCAGGTGTAAGAGGCAACCGTCAGCAGCGACATCAGGATGATCAAAACGTAGAAATATACTGCGGTGCGTATGGCCCGCTTTTGTCCCTTGGTGCGCTGTTTCACGTGTTGCTCCTTTCTTGAAAAAATGCTTGGTTTTGCTTTGCGTTGGTTGATTTTGCGCAGTTTTTCTGCGCGGTTGTTTGCTTTTTGTTTTGGTTTCGAAAAAGCGGCTGTGGGCTGTGATCCTCTGCCGCACTCCTTGCATTGGGCTCACAGCCGCTATTTCCGTTCCGTCGTCCCCCACTCACCTCTCCCGTCAGCTTCGCTGCCACCCTCCCCAAAGGGGAGGGCTGCCTTCCCCTCTGGGGAAGGTGCCCGAGCAAAGCGAGGGCGGAAGAGGTAAGTGGGGAACCTTTGCTTTTTCTCGCAGTTGACTACCGTGTAGTCAAGGGGTTAGGGATTAGCCTGCAGGGTCCACAGGAGTCTCGCCGCCCTGAGGCATCAGCTGGGTGTAGTTCATGGGCACCAGAGTAGCGGAGCTGGAGAACTGCAGGTTCATGGTACCGGTGACGGAGGTACCGGCATTGGCAGCCACATCCTCGTTGCCCACCAGATTACCGTCCAGATACACCAGCACAGACAGCTTGGTGGGCTGGTTCTGGTTCAGAGCCATCAGCACGTTGTCAGTCTTGACGACCTCAGCACCGGACTTAACCAGCTTGTGGGTACCCTCACTGTCACCCTTGGGCTCATAGGTGGTGGTAGTTACAGCCTTGTGGGTAGCCTCGGCGCCGGTAGCCTCCACATAGGTCTGGCTATCAGCATCGTACTTATGAGTAGCACCCTCGGTAGCCGTTTCATAGGTGGTGGTGGTCACAGCAACATGAGTAGCACCCTCGGTAGCTTCCACATAGGTGTCAGCCTCGGTCACGGTGTAGAGGACCATCTTGGCCTTGAGGCCGCCGGCAATCGTGGTGTCGGCGTTGGCCACATCCAGCTTGGCATAAGCGCGGATCTCACCGGAATCAGGATCGAAGAACACGATCTTGATGGCCTTCATCAGCTCGGCGACCTTCTCGTTACCGAAGCTGTTGGTGGTGGAAACAAACTCCATGTAAGCGCCGCCGCCCATGGTGCTCTCCATGATAGGCTGGTCCGCGGCATCCTTTCTGCCGGAGTCCATTTCCACGCCGGTGCTGCCCTGATAGATGCGGTCCACGGCGTCTGCCTGCAGCAGCAGGTTAGAGTCGGCAGCGTTGGTGCGGAAGGCCATGTCGATGACGTAACCGAACATGTCGGTGATGGGCACAGCGCCGGCTGCGCCGGAAGCGGGAGCCTTGGCATTCTCAACGGCTACACCCACCGCAGTCAGATAGGGCACGGGCATCGCGGTCTTGGTGTTCATCTTGGCATCCAGAGGACCGACTTCCAGTCCACCGTACTCGACCTTTTCGATCTTGACGCCGGCAGTGAAGTCGCCGCACTGGTCAGCGATATCGGCATACACGCCGCCGCCGGAAGCCATGGTAACCATCAGACCCTTGCCGCCGGCAACGGAGTTGAACAGCTTGTTCATGTTGTCGTCCTGCTTGATCTGGCCTGCGGGAATGTCGTTGACCTTCATGGCATCGGGGTCAGCCAGAGCCTTCAGGATATCGTCCAGTTCATCCCAAGTGTATTTCGCATCGGTGCCTTCCTTCTTCACATCGTTCAGGTTGGTGCGGGCAGTGGCAACGGCAGTCTTGATATCGTCATAGTCAGCCATTGCGGTATCCAGACCGGTGCCGGTCAGGTTGATGCCTGCCGTAGTCAGACCGGCTCTGACGGAAGCCAGATCTGCATCCGTTTTTTCTACCAGGTTCTTAACTGCGGACCAAACAGTATCCACAGTGCCGGTTTCGGCAGATGCAGCATAGGCCAGAATGTACTGCATGTAAGCAATTTCGATCTGGGGCAGGACCTTGGTTTCCAGGTCAGTGACGATGGCTTCCAGAGCGGTCAGGTCAGCCTGGGTGAATTCGGGATTTGCGTTGGTACCCTTCTTGATGGCGATGTTGGCCAGAGCGCCGCCATTGTTGCTCAGGGAGTCGGACGCAGACTTGGTAGCCATGGACGTGGCGGTGTTGGCTGCCGTACGGGCATTACGGTAAGACAGCTGACGGTCCGTCATACCGGAGGCAGTACCCACAGCGCGGACACCGTAAAAGCTGTCGGGGCTGAAGGAACTGTTGGCAGTGTTATAGATGCCGGTATAGGTGTTGGCCTGCAGCTGGGAAACACGGCCGTCTGCACCGTAAAGAGGCGTCTGCAGGAAAGTGCCGTTGGTGGGCAGCTTTCCGTCAGCGCCGATGTTCAGCGCAGAGGGGTACAGCGTGATCTTGTTCAGACCGTAAGAAGCATCACTGACATCCACCAGGTTACCCCAGGTGATGTTGCGGTCTGTCACTGCCTTGGTACTGTCGCTGGAACCGGTGGTGATCTTGTTCAAGTCACCATCCGTAGGCAGCAGAGCCATCTCCAGGTTACCGTTGGCACCAACGGAGGTGTTGATACCGGTAACTTCAGGAGCGGTAGACAGGGTGAACCATGCATAGGTGGTGGACACCATCATGATGGAAGACACCAACAGCATGCAGATCGCAGCCATCAGCTTGGTCTTAATGTCACGCTTACGCTTGGTGTGTGATTTTTTGACCATTGTCTTTTCATTCCTTTCGTTTTGTTTTGTTTTTTTCTTGCGTGTTTCAGCTCCCGCCGGAGCTATGTAGCCCCCCGGAGCGGCGGAGTGCATCCGCCCGGGGAATAACATACGTCAAATCAATGGTTTTGGGGAAAGGGTCAGTCTTTCCAGAACTTCAGATTCTCCCACAGTCTATCCCAGTGGGCGCTGAAGTCGTTGCCGCCGACCACCTGAGAGCTCTCTTCGCCCACCATCTGGAAGAAAATTTCCATACCCACGTGGCCGCCGATCAAATCGTCGTTGCAATCGGGGTCGTCACCCTCCAGCCAGATAACCACGGTGTACTTGTGGATCTCCTGTGGGGCGACCTTCTGCTGCGCGCCCGTGGCCACCACCGTGTCGGACACGAAAGGGATGGGGATCACGCGGCTGTAAACCCAACCGTTGCGCTGTACAATGACCTCGTACTGACCCTCTACGTCGGCGCTGAATTTCTCCAACGGACGCTGGACATAGCCGCGGCTGTTGTCGTTGAAGGCAGGCAGTGCCTCCGGATCGCCGGTCTCTTTGTTGGGCGCGGCGTAGAAGAGCATCTTGCCGTCTTCAAACACCATCACCCAGCAGGCGTCTGCCAGTTCGCGGCTTTCCGAGTTGATATTCACCTGCCACTGGTAGTCCACCGTGGACTCACCCTCGTTGCGGCAGTAGAACGTGTAAGCAAAATAGGATGCGTTGTGCTGTCCGTCGATATCGTCCAGACTCTCCGGCAGGCTGGCAATGGAGATGCACGGCACGTTTTCCGCCGGTGTGCAGAACAGCTGCGGCACCGGATTGGCAAAATCCCTCGTCTCGCTCAGGAGGAAACCCTCGTGGAACAGGCCGTTGGACATGTTGACGGTGAAGTGGCCTTGCAGCTGCGTTACAATAGAATATAGGAACAGCGTCACCAGCATCAGCAGCAGCGCACCCAGCAGCGCCCACAGGCCGCGGCCGTGGAACAGCCACATCAGCCACGCCAGAAACCGGGGTTTGTCAAAATACAGACCCATGCTGTTGGCCGTCAGTTCAAAGTCCTCTTTGCTCTTCAGGCCCTTGGCTTTCAGCTCCTTACGCAGCAGCTTGCGGCCTTTTTTGATGGCGTGCACCTGCTCGCGCGTCAGCTCCCGGTTGGCCCGTTTTCTTCGGGCGGCGGGGCGGCGCTGCTTCCGGCCTTCCGTTATCTCGGCCGCCAGCAGATATGTTTCCAGTCTTTCTTTCGCCATGGCTTACTTTTCTCTGGCCAGAGCGTCCCGGATCAGTTCTTCTTCATCCACGACAACGCCCGTCATAGTACCGCTCATATACGCCACGCCGCAGGCCGCCAGCCATGCAACCAGATCGTGATTGTCGGCGCCGCCGCCCACCAGCGTGAATCCCTCGCTGTGCAGCTGCGTCATCACAGTGGCCGTCTCCTGCTTGAGATACAGCGCCGGGTCAAGCCGCACGCGCTGGAAGCCCATGGCTTTCATCTGCTCCACCGGCAGCTTCGCCGGATCGTAACGGTCCACCACCAGACAGATGCCGTTGCGCAGATACCGCTCGATAATATCTCTCTGGCCCTTGTTGGCCGCCAGAACCGTCTCCATGGGGATGGTCAGCAGCAGCTTTTCACGGGAAATGGGCTGATCCTTGAACAGCTGGTTCAACCGCTGCAGCTGCGTGGGCAGCAGGAAGAATTCCGGAATCATCTGCATCACGATTCCCTGCGTGCTCAGCTTGCAGTTTTCCATACGCACCAGCGTGTCTGCCGCCTCATACAGGAAATACATGGTGATATCGGGAATCATATCCCGGCGGCTGAACATACCCATCAGCTCTTCCAGCGATTCCGTCTCGCCGGGGCGGCCCTCAATGCCGCCAAACCAGGGGATGGCTTCATAGGCCACCACCGCGCCCTGCGTGCCGGACACCATGGGCCGGTAGTGCAGGCCCATCACACGGTCCTTGCGCTTTTCCACCAACGGGATGGTCTTGGGCAGCGTCATGGTGTAGTGAATGTATTTATTGTAGACGGCGCGGCACTTGGCACGGGCCTGCTTGAGCACCTCGATCAGATCCGGTGACCACATGGTACCCGACTGCTCCATCAGCGTCTGATACGCCTCGTCGAAGGGATTCTCCGATTTCGTCTCCGAAGCCAGACGGTCCAGTTCCTTGGCCAGACCCACAATGTGGGCGATGGGGCTGATGCGTTCCGCCTTGCGGCCGCCGGGATAGCCGCTGCCGTCCCAACGCTCCATATGCTGCTCGCAGCTCTCGCGGATCATCAGCCAGGGGATGTTTCTGGTGAACTGCTCCTCCGGCTCGCCGCCGCGGCGCTTTTCCTTGGCGCGCACACCGCGCTCCTGCAGCGTGGCCACCAGCACACGGCCGTCCAGCGTATACTTGCGGTAAACCGCCTGCTCCTCAGCCGTAAAGTCGTTCTGCCAGATCTGATACTCCGGCGGCACCAGCGCCTTACCCAGCTGATGGTACATACCGCACTTGTAGGCGAGGTCTGCGTACTGACCCTGCATACGGGCCTTTGCATCCGAGTTCTCCTGTCCGAACGTACCGCTGCAGGCCTGCACGTACAGCGCCTGCGTATAGGCCGCTACGCGCACAGACTGCTGACGGATCGCCGGTGCCAGACCACGGAACGCATCGTCCCAGGTCTCATAATCTGTTCTCTTCCAGTTTTGTTCGTTTTTTGCCATATCTTTTCCCTCTCGCCTTCCTGCCTAAAAGGCAAGCCTGTCAAAAGGCATCGTCGTCAATATCGTAATCTACCAGCGGTGTGTCGTCCTGTCGGACCATCCGCTTTTTCTTTTGTACATAGCAGAAGATCATGGCCGCAAAGCCCAGATCCAGTGCCAGCGCCACAAAGAACAGGATCTGCCACGCGCGGTGCTGGGTCATGTTGCAGTAATCGTCCACGGGCATGACCTCCACCGTCACTTCCTGAATGACCGTTCCGGTGATGTTCTGCGCTTTCATCTCTTCCTTGATCGCCACCAGCAGATCGTAGATCTCCTTGGCGCAGGCGTCCACCGCTTCCTGATCACCGCTGGTCAGCAGTTCTTTGCCCCGTTCCTCCGCGGCGGCCAGCTGCATGCGCAGCTCGCTGAGTCTGTCGTTGTCAGTAAACGTATCCACTGCCGTCAGCGAAGTCTCCAGAAAGCTGTAGTCCACTTTTTTCAAAGCCGCAATCGCTGCACGCAAATCGTCCGTCAGCTGATCCACCATAGTCTGGCTGCCGCTGCTCAACGTGCGGTCCACCCGTCCCAGCGCCGCATCAACCGCGGCCCATGTCTGTCGGGTATAGTCGTGGGACCGCAGGCCGTTGGCGATGGCCAGCTGCGCCCGCAGTGCCGTTTCATCCACGCCGCTTTGGAAACCGGACGGTTTGGTTGTCGTCAGCAGCTCAGTGAAAACGTAGGCCGTCTCGCCGCCGAACATGACCTTGCTCCATCCGTTGCTGCCGATTCCGGTGCGGCGAATCGCCTCTGCATAGCTCAAGCCGCCAATGCGCTTGTACTGCGTGCCGGGGCCGCTTCTGACGTTGACTTCGCCGGTGGAATAGACGATCTCATCAACCGGCACATATTGCGCCGTATCCTGCAGCACATTCTCTCCGCCGTTATCTCCTTCAACGGCTGCCGCCGGTTCAACCGCGACAACCAACAGCAGCAGCATCAATATCGCCGCGCTCCAATATTTCAAACACTTCAAAATGTACATTCCCTTCCCGTGGTGAATGATCCGCCTTTTTATGGTAACTTGTCTTTTTTTGCACATTTTTACCGCTATTTTGCGCATAAATAGACGTTTTTTCTCCAAAAAAGCGCAACAGTCCACAATAATCCAATTATACATAGTAAATCTTACCACACCTCCCCCCTTCTTGGCAAGTCTTTCTTTTCTAATATAAGTATAAGTTATTTCCATAACTGTTAAAATTTTCCTGATTTTGCGTATATTTCCCGTCCACATCCGGCGTCGATTCCCCCGTCCGGACCATCACCGTACACCGTGCCGCCCCCCCCGATACCGCCTCGGAAACAACAAAAATGCCCGGCGAACCGTTTCGGTTCACCGGGCATTTTTGCATTTTCAGTCTCCCGTCAACGCAGGTTTTCGGGGAGTTCATCCCATCATCAGCCATGCGCCCAGCACTGCCTGCACCAGCATAATGGCAGGGATTCCCCACACAAAATACCAATGGCGCGTTTTATGCCGGAAGGTACGCATGCCGAGAAAGGCACCTAAGCTGCCGCCAATCAACGCCAGCGCAAAGAGCGTTTTCTCCGGTACGCGGCGCATATTGTTTCTGGCGCAGTACTTGTCAATTCCGTACACAGCAAAGCTCACCAGATTGACAGCAGCCAGATACATCGCCAGAACGTCAGCAGGCCACATTACTTGTTCAGCTCAGCGAGCTCGCAGGCAGTGGCAGCGGCCAGACGGGCATTGTTGAACACCAGCTGGATGTTGGAATCCAGAGAGCTGCCGCCGGTGATCTCCTTGATCTTGGCCAGCAGGAAGGGGGTGGTATCCTTGCCGTGGATGCCCTTCTCCTCAGCCTCGGCCACAGCCTTGGCGATGGCGCCGTTGATGAGGTCGGCGTCCATGGAATACTCCTGGGGGATGGGGTTGGTCACCAGCATACCGCCGCGCAGGCCCAGAGCGCGCTTGACGTGGAAGGCCTTGGCGATCTCCTCGGCGGTGTCCATGCGGTAGTCAACGCCGAAGCCGCTCTTACGGGTATAGAAGGCAGGCAGCTCCTTGGTGCCGTAACCCAGCACGGTGACGCCCTTGGTCTCCAGATACTCCAGCGTCAGGCCCAGATCCAGAATGGACTTGGCACCGGCGCAAACCACCATCACGGGGGTCTCAGCCAGCTCTTCCAGGTCGGCGGAGATATCCATGGTCACCTCAGCGCCGCGGTGCACGCCGCCGATACCGCCGGTAGCGAACACGCTGATGCCGGCCATGGCGGCGATCATCATGGTGGGGGCAACGGTGGTAGCGCCGTCCACACCCTTGGCAACCAGAACGGGCAGGTCACGACGGGAAGCCTTGGTCACCTTCAGACCCTCGCGGCCCAGATAGTCGATCTCCTCACGGCTCAGACCGGCCTTCAGACGGCCGCCGATGATGGCGATGGTGGCAGGCACGGCGCCGCACTCGCGGATGATCTCTTCCACCTTCAGCGCAGTCTCTACGTTCTGGGGATAGGGCATACCGTGGGAGATGATGGTGGACTCCAGAGCCACAACGGGGCGGCCTTCATCCAGCGCAGCCTTGACTTCGGGGGCGATGTCCAGATACTTGTTGAGCATGTTCGTTTCCTCCATTTTGTTTTATATATTGTTTTTATTGTTTATTATCTTACTTCTTTATTCACCCAGACGCTGCCGCATGGCATCGGCGCTGAGTTGTGCGTTGATGGTGTCGGCGCTCTCCATGGCGATGGTGGATGCGGCCAGACCGAATCGTGCGGTGTCCTTCAGATCGGTGCCCTGCAGGTACGCCCACGCGATGGCCGCCATAAAGGCGTCGCCGCAGCCGGTGGTGTTGACCATCTCGCCCGGCAGGACCGGCAGCTGCACTTCCGTACCGGTGATGCGATCGGCGGCATACACGCCGTCACCGCCCAGAGAGATAAACACCCGATGCATACCGGTATCCAGCAGCGTCTTTGCCGCAAGACGCAGGCTCTCGTCATCGCGGATGGCCACGCCGGAGAGGAGTTCTGCCTCGATGCGGTTGGGCTTGAGGGTGTGGATGTTGCCCAGGATACCGCGCAGCTTCTCGGCCTTGATGGTGGATACGGGATCGACAAAGAGGGGCGCACGGCAGTTTTCGGCCAGCCAGCGGATGCTCTCTTCGGGGATGTTGGTGTCCACCACCACGATCTGGCTGCTGTCCAGCAGCGCGCGGCGGGAGGCGAGCAGCTCCGGCGTAATGCACTTGCAGATATCCATGTCGGACACCGCCAGGGCCATGTCGCCGTTTTCATCGTTGATAAAGAGATAGGTGGAAGTATGTCCCCCGGGGATCACCGGCGAGTGGGACAGGTCGATGCCCAGTTCTGCGCAGCTGGCCCCGATCTTCTGGGCGTACAGGTCATCGCCCAGTGCCGTCAGCATCTTCACATCCACGCCCATCAGCGCCATGTTGTGGGCGATGTTGCGGCCCACACCGCCAAGGCTCATACGCACCTGACCGGGATTGGAGTCGCGGTCCACCAGCGGTGCGTGGGAACGGCCGCCAATATCCATGTTTACGCCGCCCACCACCGTCACGTAAGGCGCGGTGCGGACGATGTAGCCCTTGCCGGAGATATAGCCCTTTTTCATCAGGTTGGAGATGTGCACCGCCGCGCTGGAGCGGGTGATGCCGGCCTTGTCTGCCAGCTCCTGCTGGGAGATCATGGGGTTCTCCTTGATCCAGTTGAGGATCTGCCGTTCACGCTGGGTCATCTTATCACCTCGTAAGCAAAACTTTAGTTTTTTAATCACATGTTTATTATATCACACTGTGCGCTCCTGTCAACAGCAAAGTGGTGGCGGAAGTGAGATTTTTTATCAAAAAACCGCCCCAGATTCCCCCTTGTAAAGTGGAAAAAAAAGGGGTATAATACGGTATTACTGTATAATGGTTACTGCTATGGGCAGTAAAATATGAAAAGCAACAGGTGAGAGATATGAACTTGACCAAGATCGCGGCCATTTACGCCGACAGCGAGCAGCTGGGCGGCCAGACCGTCACCATCGGCGGCTGGGCACGCACCATCCGTGACATGAAGACTTTCGGCTTTATCGAGCTCAACGACGGCTCCTGCTTCAAGAATCTGCAGGTGGTTATGAGCGCCGAGGAGCTGGACAACTATAAGGAGATCGCCGGCCAGAACGTGGGCGCTGCCCTCATCGTCACCGGCACCGTGGTGCTGACCCCCGGCGCCAAGCAGCCTCTGGAAGTGAAGGCCACCTCCATCGCCGTGGAAGGTAAGTCCACCCCCGACTATCCTCTGCAGAAGAAGGGTCACAGCGTAGAATTTTTGCGCGACATTGCATACCTTCGTCCGAGAACCAACCTTTTCTCGGCTGTTTTCCGTGTGAGAAGCGAGGTTGCTTTTGCTATCCATGATTTCTTCCACAGAAGAGGCTTTGTGTATGTTCACACCCCCCTTATCACTGCATCCGACTGCGAGGGTGCCGGCGAAATGTTCCGTGTAGCCACCCTTGATATGGAAAATCCCCCCAAGACCGAGGATGGCAAGGTGGATTTCTCCAAGGACTTCTTTGGTAAGAGCACAAACCTCACCGTTTCGGGTCAGCTTGAGGGCGAGACCTATGCTATGGCATTCGGTAACATCTATACCTTTGGTCC
>JAZKYM010000030.1:0-3553 GCA_045612165.1 Vescimonas sp. | reverse complement strand
AAGGGGGGGGGGCAGAGAACACCCGGCGGTGGTGCTGGTGTGGGCGCCTGCGGCGCCGTCGCTGATGGTGCGCGGTGTGCTCTATACCGCCATTACCCGTGCCCGTGAGCTGCTGGTGCTGGTGGGTGATGACGTGGTACCTGGTAAGATGGCGGAAAACGACCGCCAGCAGCGCCGTTATAGCGGTCTGCGGCGCAGACTGAAAGAATTGAGTGAGTGAGATGAAGGTTTGGGAAAAGGTACTGGAACTGTTCTTCCCCCGTCGCTGTCCGTTCTGCGGCAAGGTGACGGGCGGTGCGCTGCTGTGCGATGCTTGCCAGAGTCAGCTGCCGCTGAGCGATTTGCAGCCGGTACGGGATCTCGCTTTTGCCCGTTGCGCCGCACCTCTTTATTATGAAGGGACGGTGCGTCAGGCGCTGCTGGACTTCAAGTTCCACGGCCGCACCGGTGGACTGGACTGTTTTGGCGATTTGCTGGCCCAGTGCGCCGCTGCGTGCTTCGCCGGAGAATTTGACACCGTTTCCTGGGTGCCGGTCAGTGACAAGCGCCGCCGGGAGCGCGGCTTTGACCAGTCCTATGAGCTCTGCCGCGCTGTCTGCCGCCACTGGGATACGGAACCGGTACCTACGCTGCGCAAGGTGTACCATAACCGGCCGCAATCCGGCATTTCGGCAGCGGAGGAGCGCCGCGCTAACGTGCTGGGCGCGTATGAACCGATCTGCGAACATATCTGGGGACGGCGAATCCTGCTGGTGGATGATATTCTCACCACCGGTGCCACGCTGGGAGAATGTGTCCGTGTGCTGCGGGAAAACGGCGCTGCGGAAGTGGTGTGCCTGACACTGGCGCGAAAAAGATGAAAACATGTCGTCTTTGTAAACAATTTGTGCCTTTTTGGGAAAAGGGGCAAATCCTCTTGCAAAATGGGCAAACCATCGGTATAATTAACATTCGAAGATAAGATGCTCATAGAAGCATACGACGATAAATGAAGAAAATGAGGTGCAGACTATGTGTTCTCTGGCCAAAGACATCGGTATCGATCTGGGTACCGCATCTGTATTGGTATTTGTTAAGGATAAGGGCGTTGTGCTCAACGAGCCCAGCGTGGTTGCGATCGACAAGAATGATGGCCGCCTGCTGAAGGTGGGCGCGGAGGCGCAGGCAATGCTGGGCCGTACCCCTGGCAACATCGTGGCCATTCGCCCCTTGCGTGAAGGCGTGATTTCTGACTACGATATGACCGAGCGCATGCTCAAGGAGTTCATCCATAAGGTTTCCGGCAGCTTCCGCTTCCTCAAGCCCCGTGTCATCATCTGTGTGCCCTCCGGTATTACGGAAGTTGAAGAGCGTGCCGTTATCGACGCCGGCGTTCAGGCCGGTGCGCGCCGCGTGTACCTCATTGAAGAGCCTGTGGCAGCTGCCATTGGCGCCGGCATTGATATCGCCAAGCCCGACGGCCACATGGTGGTGGATATCGGCGGCGGTACGGCGGATATCGCTGTCATCTCTCTGTCTGGCGTGGTAGAGTCTGCCTCCATCAAGGTGGCAGGTGACCAGTTCAACGAAGCGGTGGTCAAGTATATGCGCCGCAAGCACAATATTCTGATCGGTGAGCGCACTGCCGAGAAGATGAAGATGGATATCGGTTGTGTTTATCCCAAAGAGGTGGAGGCATCCATCGAGATCAAGGGCCGCTGCCTGATGACCGGTCTGCCCCGTACCATTTCCGTCACCTCCACCGAGATGATGGAAGCTTTTGAAGAGCCTGTGGAGCGTATTCTCGAAGCCATCCACGGCGTGCTGGAGCGTACGCCCCCCGAGCTGGTGGCCGATATTTCCAACAACGGTATCGTCATGACCGGTGGCGGCAGTCTGGTGGACGGCTTTGACAAGCTGATCGCTGCCCGTACCGGTATCCACACCGTCGTGGCAGAGAACGCCATCTCCTGCGTTGCCGAAGGTACCGGCAAGAGTCTGGATTCTCTCAACGCCATGCAGGACGGTACGGTGAACCTGTCCCGCAGACGTCAGATGAACTGAGCGAAAGAAAAGTAAATGTGCGCTGCGAAACCGTTGGCTTCGCAGCGCATTTTTCGGCGTCCCCGTGGGATGCCACTGGAGGTAATGTATGAAGTTTTCAACCAAGGTGGAAAAGTGCTGCCTGTCGCCCATGCGCAAATTCCACCCCTATGCCGTTGCTGCCCGGGCCAAGGGCCGCAGCATTTACCATCTCAATATTGGCCAGCCTGACATCGAAACGCCCAAGGCCTGCTTTGATGCCGTGCGCGCTTTTGACCAGAAGGTGCTGGAATACGCCCCCTCCGGCGGTGTGCCGGAATTGGTGGAGGCCATCGGCCGGTATTACGCCGCACTGGACATCCACTATACCGCCGACGAGATCCTTGTGACCACCGGCGGCAGCGAGGCGCTGCAGATCACCATGAACTGCATCCTCGACGACGGCGACGAGATTCTGATTCCCGAGCCCTTCTATCCCAACTACAGCACCATGGCCTATACCTGCGGCGCTGTGATTCGCCCCATCCCCACCTGCCCGGAGGAAGGCTATCACTTTGCCGACCGGGCAAAGATCGAGGCGGCCATCACCGATAAGACCCGTGCGCTCCTTATCACCAATCCCGGCAACCCCACCGGCACTGTGCTGACGGCGCAGGAGATGGAGATGCTGGTGGATGTGGCGGTGCAGCATGACCTTTTCCTCATCGGCGATGAGGCCTACCGCGAGTTTGTTTATGAAGACGGCGCACCGCTGCAGTCTTTCGGCAGCCACGAAAAGGGTCGGGAACATGTGATTGTCATTGATACCGTGTCCAAACGTTTTTCTGCCTGCGGTGCCCGTGTGGGCTGCATCCTGAGCCATAATGCAGACTTCATGGCCCACGCCATGAAGTATTGCCAGTGCCGTCTGTCGGTGGCAACGCTGGATCAGATCGCCGCTGCTGCCCTTTACCGCGTGGACGGCGACTATTTTGCCGCCGTACGGGAGGAGTATAAGCGCCGCCGCGACACGGTGGTGGCCGGACTGAAGAAGATCCCCGGTGTGATCTGCGAGTGCCCCAAGGGCGCGTTCTATCTCATGGCCGCGTTGCCTGTGGATGACGCCGACCGCTTCCAGCAGTGGCTACTGGAGGAATTTGAGGACAGAGGCGATACGGTCATGTTTGCCCCCGGTGCACCGTTCTACGGTACACCCGGCAAGGGGAAAAACGAGATCCGCATTGCGTATGTGCTGGAGTGCGCCAAACTGGAACGTGCGATGGAACTTTTGAAGCTGGGCATTGAGCGCTATAACAACAGATAAACTATGAAAACCCGGACGCTTTGTCCGGTTGCTCGTAAGACAGCTAATCCTCCCTGCGGATTTCTCGCAGGAGGATTCTTTTTGCACTGACGCTTACGGCGCCCAAGGCTCCCTTGTGCAAAGGGGCCGACGCGTAAAGAAAACATGCCTGTGGCATGTTTTTAGCCAAAGGCGGGAGCAATCTATGATTGCGACCCGGGCCGAAGGCTGTCAGCGAAGCTGACTGAG
>JAZKYM010000029.1:0-14738 GCA_045612165.1 Vescimonas sp. | reverse complement strand
AAATGCGCAAGGAGAACGCCTATGACGTGGCTCAAAGAGCTTGTAACCAACCCCTTCCTCATCACCAGTGTTTCGTCCTGGTTCATCGCGCAGGCGCTGAAGGTGATCATCAACTTCTGCATGACAAAAAAGCTGGATTGGGAGCGTCTGGTAGGCGACGGCGGCATGCCCAGCGGCCACAGCGCCACTGTGTCCAGCCTTGCCGTGTTTACGGCGCTGCGCTGCGGCTGCGGCTCTTTTGAGTTCGCCGTGTGCGCCATTCTGGCCATCATCGTCTGCCATGATGCCATGGGCGTGCGGCAGGAGGCCGGTAAGCAGGCACGGGTCATCAACGACATGGTGACGCAGTTTGAAAAGTTCATGAAGCAGGATATCATCGACATTGACCTGAAAGAACTGGTGGGCCATACGCCGCTGCAGGTGGCTGCCGGCATCACGCTGGGCGTGGTCAACGCACTGGCGATGTACTTCTGGGTGTTTGCATAAGCAAAAGCCTCCCTTGTGTAAAGGGAGGTGGCACGGCGAAGCCGTGACGGAGGGATTGCCATGCAAGCAAAGCACAATCCGCAGCTGGTTCCCTTGGCAAAGCAGCTGCGCAAAGAAATGACAAAAGAAGAGCGCCATCTGTGGTACGACTTCCTGCGCAAGCATCCTGCTCGCTTTTCGCGGCAAAAAGTGCTGGGAAGATACATCGCCGACTTTTACAGCGCGCAGGCCAAGCTGATCATCGAACTGGACGGTTCACAACACTATGAAGCAGATGCTGCGCAGAAAGATACAGCGCGCACAGCTTTTCTGGAAAGCTACGGCCTGCGGGTGATTCGCATCCCTAACAACGAAGTCAATCAGAACTTTCGTGGTGTGTGCGACTATATTGATGCTGCGGTGAAACAATCCCTCAGTCAGCCTGACGGCTGACAGCTCCCTTTACACAAGGGAGCCTTGGGCCTTCCACATAATAAAAAAAGAGAAGCCGCAAGGCTTCTCTTTTTTTATGCGATTATGGCTCAGCTGAGGGTCTTAACCCACTGGGCATACTTGGCGATATTCTCGTCACGCTCTGCCGCGTCCTTACCCTGCGTCAGCACATAGACCTTGACCTTAGGCTCGGTGCCGGAGGGACGCACCAGAATCACGGTGCCGTCACTGAGCTCGAAGCGCAGCACGTTGGAACCGGACAGTTCCATCTTGCCCGTCTCGCCGCTGCGGCAGTCGAGGGCGGAGCCGTCCTTGTAGTCCTTGCGCACCACCACGTCCACACCGGCGATCTGGACGGGGGGATTCTCGCGCAGATTCTTCATAAGGGCAGCCATCTTCTCCAGACCGTCCAGACCCGGCATCACCAGATTGTGGGTCTGCTCGCCGTACCAGCCGTACTTGACGTACAGAGCCTGCAGGGCATCGTACAGGGTCATGCCCTGAGTGGCGTACCATGCGGCCATCTCGGTGATGATGAGGCTGGCGGTGACGGCGTCCTTATCGCGCACGAAGTCGCCCAGCATATAGCCGTAGGACTCCTCGTAGCTCATAATGACCTTGCCCTCGCCGGAGGCCTCCAGCGCGTTCTTCTTCTCGGCCATGAACTTGAAGCCGGTGAAGGTGTCGTAGCAGGTCACGCCGTTGCTCTCGGCCACCTTGCGGGCCATCTCGGTGGTGACGATGGTCTTGAGAACCACAGGATTGGCAGGCATGGTGCCGGCGCGCTTCATAGCGCCGATGACGTAGTCCACCAGCAGTACGCCGGTCTGGTTACCGGTGACGGGGATGAAGCTGCCGTCCTTGGCGCGGACCATGATGCCCACGCGGTCGCTGTCGGGGTCGGTGCCCACGATGAAGTCGGCGCCCACCTTGTCGGCCAGCTCGATGGCCAGATAGAAACCCTCGGGGTTCTCGGGGTTGGGGGAAGCCACGGTGGGGAAGTTGCCGTCGATGACCATCTGCTCTTCCACGCAGTGCAGGTGCTTGACGCCCAGCTCACGCAGAGCCTCGGGCACCAGCTTGTGGCCGCAGCCGTGGAAGGGGGTGTAGACCACCTGGAAGTCGTCGGCGATCTTGGCCATGGAGGCGCGGTCGTTGATCATGGCGGTGACGTTACGCATGAAGCGGCGGTCGGTGTCCTCGCCCAGCAGCTCGATGAGGCCCTGTGCCACGGCCTCGTCAAAGTCCATGGTGCGGATGTCCTTGAAGATGTCGATCTGGCTCAGACGCTCCGCCACGGCGTCGGCGTGCTGGGGAGGCAGCTGTGCGCCGTCGGCCCAGTAGACCTTGTAGCCGTTGTACTCCTTGGGGTTGTGGCTGGCGGTGACGTTGATACCGGCCTGGCAGTTGTACTCACGCACGGCAAAGCTCAGCTCGGGGGTGGGGCGCAGGCTTTCAAACAGGCGCACGTGGATGCCGTTGGCGGCGCAGACGCAGGCGGCCTCACGGGCGAACACGTCGGAGTTGTTGCGGCAGTCCATGCAGATGGCAACGCCGCGCTGCTTGGCCTCTTCGCCCTCGGCGGCCACGATCTCGGCAAAGCCCTGGGTGGCCCAGCGGATGACGTACACGTTCATCTGGTGCAGGCCCATCTTCATGGTGCCGCGCAGGCCGGCGGTACCGAACTCCAGCGGGCCATAGAAGCGGCTCTCGATCTCCTTGGGATCGTTCTTGATAGCTTCCAGTTCGGCCAGTTCCTCCGCGGTCAAAACGCCGCTGTTGAGCCACTTTTCGTATTCCTTCATGTAAGACATATTGCAAAAACTCCTTTCGGTTTTGTTAAACGGATGAAACGGTTTCTCACTTATGATACCGCGTGCCCTGCTTTGCCTGCCAAAAAAGCGAGCAGCTTTTTTGGCAATTTTGCAGAGCGCCGCAGCGCACTCGCTGCGCTCGCACGTTTGCGCTCTGAGATGTGTTTTTCCTCACGCACATGTCGCTCCGAAAAACAGATTTGACTCTTTTTCGCCGCCAAGCGGCGAAAGTCTGCGATGCTGAAAAACAACCTCACTTGTGATACCGCGTGCCCTGCTGGATCTGATAGGCGCGGTAGATCTGCTCCAAAAGCATGACGCGAGCCATGTGGTGGGGGAAGGTCATGGGCGACATGGAAAGCCGCCAGTCGGCCTGCTGCTTGAGCTGTGCGTCCAGACCCACGCTGCCGCCGATGAGGAAGGTGAGGTGCGTCTTACCGGCCACGGCGAAGTCCGCCATGCGGCGCGACAGCTCCTCACTGGAGCAGGTTTTGCCCTCAATGCACATGGCCACCACCGCGCCGCCCTTTGGCAGCTTTTCCCGGATGGCAGCAGCCTCCGTTGCCAGCGCCTTCTGGATCTCGGCGCCGGAGGGGTCGTCGGGCAGGCGGTATTCCGGCAGCTCCACGATCTCGCACTTGCAGTGGCGCTGCAAGCGCTTTAAGTATTCGGCGCTGGCCTCGGTGTAGAATTTCTCCTTCAGCTTGCCAACGCAAAGGATGGTCACTTTCTGCATACATTACTCTCCACTTCGTAGCGGCAAAGCTCGCACCGAGGCGCCACGCTGAGCTGCGCGGTCTGCTGCGCTGCGTCCAGCGCCAGCTGCACGCGGCTTCGCGCCCGTTCAGGTGTGTTGTTCTCGCGGCTGAGATGGGCAAGGACGATCTCCTTCGTGCCGCGGCGCGCCATCTCGGCGGCAAAACGGGCGGCATCGTCGTTGCTCAGATGTCCGTAAGGGCCCAGAATGCGTTCTTTGAGCTGGTAGGGATAAGGCCCCGAGCGGAGCCATTCGATGTCGTGATTGCTCTCCAGCACCAGAAGGTCCACGCCCATCAGGGTGTCGAACGCCTCGTCGGTGACGTAGCCGGTGTCGGTGAGGATGCCCACGCTGCTGCCCTCGCCGTCCAGTCGATAGTCCATGCTGCCCCAGGCGTCGTGGGAGGTGGGGAAGGCCGTGACGGTGAGGCTGCCCACGGTGAAAGGCTCCAGCGAACGCACGGTGTGCATCTGATACTGCGCGGCACAGACCTTGTCGCAGATCTGCGCTGCTGCGCCGGCGGAAGCGTACAGGGGCGTTTTGTGGTGCTTGCACAGCGTGCCAAGACCGGTGGTGTGGTCGGTGTGGGCGTGGGTGAGGAGGATGGCGTGGATATCGTCCATGCCCAGCCCCAACAGGGAAAGGGCGGCCTTGATGCGCTTTAACGAGATACCGGCGTCAATCAGCACCTTCGTGCCGCCACAGCAGACCAGCAGGCAGTTGCCCTCCGATCCACTGGCGATGGTGTATAGGGTCATCAATGAATTATACCTCAAACAAAATAGGGAAAAACGGCGTTCACAGGGGATAAGCCGAGTGAACGCCGCGTCAAATGCATTATTTTATATGCCAAACGGCGTTGTAAAAATTGGGAATGAAGAAAAAATTAGCCGATGTTCTCCGCAGCCAGCACTTCATCCGGCACATCCACGATGCGGATGTCGGCGCCCACGGCGCGCAGCTTGCCCACCAGATCTTCGTAGCCGCGCTCAATATACTGCACGTGGCTGATCTCGGTGGTGCCCCGTGCGGCCAGACCGGCCACCACCATGGCGGCACCGGCGCGCAGGTCGCAGGCCTCAATGGGTGCGCCCTCAAAGTGATCCACACCCTCGATGACGGCCACGCGGCCGTCCACGGTGATCTGTGCGCCCAGACGACGGAGCTCGTCCACATAGCGGAAACGGTTGCTCCACACGGCCTCGGTCACCATGCTGGTGCCCTGTGCCAGCGCCAGTACGGCGGCGATCTGGGGCTGCATATCGGTGGGGAAACCGGGATAGGGCTGGGTCTTGACGTTGGTACGCATCAGAGGACCGGTGCGGCGCACCAGCAGCGTGTCGTCCATCTCCTCCACGTAAACGCCCATCTCCATCAGCTTGGCGCTGATGCAGTCCATGTGCTTGGGAATCACGTTCTTGATCAGCAGCTGGCCGCCGGTGGCAGCCACAGCCGTCATATAAGTGCCGGCCTCGATCTGGTCGGGGATGATGCAGTAGGTACCGCCGGAGAGCTTCTCCACGCCGCGCACCTTGATGGTGTCGGTACCGGCACCCTTGATGTCGGCGCCCATGGAGTTGAGGAAGTTGGCCAGGTCCACGATGTGGGGCTCCTTGGCGCAGTTTTCGATGACGGTGGTGCCCTCCGCCATGGCGGCGGCCATCATCACGTTCATGGTGGCGCCCACGCTCACCACGTCCAGATAGACGGGTGCGCCCTGCAGGCGGCGGTTTTCCGCCTTGGCCACAGCGTGAACGTAGTTACCCTCGGTGATCTCGGCGCCCAGCGCCTTGAAGCCCTTGATGTGCTGGTCGATGGGGCGCACGCCGAAATTGCAGCCGCCGGGCATGGCCACGGTGGCTTCGCCGAAACGGCCCAGCAGTGCGCCGATCAGATAGTAAGAGGCGCGGATCTTGCGCACCAGATCCACGGAGGGCTTGGTGGAGTGGATGTGGCGACTGTCGATTTCCACGGCGTGCTGGTTGAGCACGCGCACCCGTGCGCCCAGTTCATCCAGAATGGAAAACAGCAGCGTCACGTCGCTGATCTGGGGGATATTCTCAATGCGGCATACGCCGTCCACCATCAGCGCGGCAGGAATAATGGCCACGGCGGCGTTCTTGGCACCGCTGATGGTCACCTCGCCGAACAGCGGCTGGTTACCGTTAATGATATACTGATTCAAAGTAGGCACCCTCTCTATAGGTCGTAAGTTTGCGGAACATAGTTTGCCCGCCTAGAAAAAGCTTCATACCGTGCCCGTCTGCGTGGCGCAGAAAAGGCGGCAAAACGCGCAAAAGGCCCTTTTCGGGCATGACAAATGCCGCCGCCCAGCACTTGGGAAGCGAAATGCAGTTTTATACGAATGATATTATACCACAAATTTTCACAAAAGCAATGAAAAACTGATTGCCAACCCGCCTTTTTGTCGAAATTTGCGTCACAACGGAGCGGCAGACCGCCGCACCATCCGCGCCGAGGCAGCGTACCACCCTGCCGAAAAAATTTTTGTCGGACATGTCTGGACAAAATGTAATATATACTTGACAAAGTGTAAAATGAGTGGTAAGATAGCCACAGAACAAAGACGGAGGAAGTGCACATGAACGAATCATTTTCTTATTATATTGGCTTTGGCGTAGGCATTTTGGCGGTGGCCATCACCGTGGCGGTGATCCGCACGATGCAAAAGCGCCGCGGCGTGAAGTCCGGTGACTATGATGAGCGCCAGCAGCTGCAGCGCGGCGCTGCCGCCCAGCGGGCCTATCTCACGCTTTTGCTGCTGCTGTGCGCCAACGGTATCGTCTCCGGCGTGTTGGACATCCACTGGACCAAGCCCGGTGTGGACTGCTTTTTGTGCATGTTTGTCTCGGTGGCCGTGTTTGTGGTGGAGTGCGTCCGCCGCGATGCCTACTTCACTGCCAAACAGACACCCCGTAGCAGCATCCGGATTTTTGCCGTCGTGACGGTCTGCCAGGTGCCTGCCACTGTGATGAATGCGCTGGATGGTGCCTTCGTGGAAAACGGACAGCTGACCACGGCGGTCATCAGCCCTGCCTGTATGGTGGTGTTTGCCGTTACCTTGGTGGCCATCCTCATCAAGCGCAGAAGCGACAAGGCAGAGGAGGCTGACGAGGAATGAAAAATCTCAAGCTGAAATCGGCCCGTGCCGCCAAGGACTGGTCGCAGCAGCAGCTGGCAGACGCTGTGGGCGTCAGCCGCCAGACCGTCAACGCCATCGAAAAGGGCGACTATAACCCCACCATCCGCCTGTGCCTTGCCATCTGTCATGCGCTGGGCTGCACGCTGGATGAACTGTTTTGGGAGGACGAAGCATGAAGAAAGCACCGTGGCGCTGGGCAGTGGGCTTGGTGAGCGCAGCGTTCATTGTCTACCTCTGGTCCACCAAGGATGTGGCCGGCAGCTACGGCGACCTGACCCGTGAGGAGCTGCTGCCGCTTCTGGCCACCAATCTCGCCGTGACACTGGTGAAGGTGTTGGGCATCGCCGCCGTGGTGTGGCTGGTGCGCTGGCTGGTGGCCAAGCGGAACAAGTGCGATCGATGAAAGAGAGGGCCCTCCCTATGAAGAAAAAACCGGAAAAAGGGGATAAGACCTATTACCTGCCCATCTGCATGAGTATTGGCCTGTCCATCGGCATGGCCATCGGCGCAGGGCTGGGCAGTATCCCCGTGGGTATGTGCATCGGCATGGCCGTCGGCGTGTGCATCGGCAGCGCACTGGATGCCAAAAATGGCAAGAAGGAAAAGGACGAAACGCAAGAAGAAAAAGAACCCGACCTGTGAAAACAGGTCAGGTTTTTATGTGGGAAATACTTGGCGCTGGCGCTTACGGCCTCCCTGCTATGCTGCCACCTTGTCCTGTCTCCGACGGGTGACTTTCTTTCACCAGCGAAAGAAAGTCACCAAAGAAGCGCCGCAAGGAACCGATGGTTCCTTGACCTCCTTCGGGTGGTGGCTGTATGCGCGCGGCACTTCCTGCTTTTGGTTTTTGAAATAGCGTTTTGGCGCAAATGTAGTATTGCCCCTACTGCTCTTTCCGCTGCCGCCCCGCTCTAAAATGTAGGAGTACAGCGTTCTATACTTTGCAAAAGTGAGCGGCCGAGCGGGTTAGACGATGGGACAATACAACATTTAGGATAAGTTTTTGCGTGCCAATTACGCGAGGAAACAAAGTGGCGTCTTGTGAGCGGTGAGACGTGCAAAGGAAGTTTTGAAACCATTGGTTCCAAAGGGCGTTTTTGCATACTTTTGTTGCTCTTGACAAAAGTATGCCTGCGCCGCAAGGACACGCCGATTCTCCGCAGGGAGCATCGCGAGCGTCAGCTGGGTGATCTTCTCTCCGGCCTTTCCTCACATCATCCGAAAACTATTGCGGTAGTATTCAATGATGCCCTCGTCGGCAAGGCGGCTCAATTCGCGGCTCATGGCGCTGCGGTTCACCGCCAGAAAATCCGCCAGCTGCTGACGGTTGAAGGGGATGGTGAATACCGCCGTGCCGGCCTTCTTCTGCTCGTCCTGCAGGTATAGCAGGAGCCTGCGCCGCAGGCTTGGCTCGGCCAGATACATCAGCCGCCGCCGCAGCGCCCAGAACTTTTCCGACGCCTCCTGCAGCAGGTTGCGCCGCAGCAGCGTGTGGCAGGGACAGCAGGACGAACAGCTGCTCAAAATGTTGTCCACCGGCAGATACAGCACGTCTGCCTCCTCCGTGGCTTGCAGCGACACGGGGCTGGGCTGACCGGCCGCCATCAGCAAATCGCCGAACACGCCGCCCACCGTTTGCCGCGCTACCAGCTGCACGCTGCCGTCATCGCGGTACTGCACCGCGTCCACCACGCCGCGCAGCACGATGCCGGCCTGATCCACCACATCGCCCTGCTGCCACAAAAACGCCCCCTTGCCGTAGGTGCGCACCGGCGCACCGAGACAGCGCACAAGCTGCCGGATCTCCTCTTCACTCATGCCGTGGAAGAGGGAAGAGGACTGCAAAATTTTCACGGGAATCTCCATGGAAAACCACTCCTTTTGTTGCCGAAGCAACCACTTCTGTCTGACCATATGATACGATAGAAGTAAGAAAAAAGCAACAAAGGAAGGTCTTATGATGAAGAAAAAAGTTCTCTGGCTTACCTCCACCGCCATGATGATCGCCGTGCTGGTGGCGCTGCAGTATATCACCAAGCCTCTGGGCCAGCTGGTCACCGGCTCGTGCGTCAATCTGGTGCTGGCCGTCACCGCGCTGGTGGTGGGTCTGTCCGGCGGCGTGACGGTGGCGCTGATTTCCCCCGTGATGGCATACCTGCTGGGCATCGCACCCCAGATTCTGACGGTTCCGGCCATCATGGTGGGCAACACCGTGTTCGTGCTGCTGCTGCATGCGCTGATCAGCCGCAGTGAGGGTAAGCTCTCTGTGCAGATTGCCGGCTGGATCCTGGCAGCCGTTGCCAAGTTCGCGGCCCTCTATTTCATCGTGGCCAAGCTCATCTGCGGCGTGTTGGCATCGTCTCTGCTGGCCTCCGGCGCGCTGAAAGAGCCCATGCTCAAGGCGCTGCCTGCCACCTTCTCCTGGCCGCAGCTGATCACCGCCCTCATCGGCGGCGGCATTGCGCTGGTGATCGTGCCGGTCATCCGCAAGGCCATCAAAAAGTAATATCCTCTTCTTCCTTCCGGAAAAGGTGTCCTTGTGATGCAAGAACGCTTTTTTTGCCCTGTGTGGCTCGGTACTCTGACGGGAGGACGGAGGAAGGAACAAGAAAAGGAGTCAAAAAATTATGAAGAAGCTCAGACAAATGTCCCCGAAGAAGACCATGATCCTCTACGGTGTATGTGCCGCCCTCTGGACGGCCATTGTGGTGATGGATGTGGTCAATCGGGCGTATACCGAAGACATGGCCATGTTTGTCCTGAAGGCCGTCTGTCTGCCGGTGTGGATCGCCGGTTTTGTGGTGATGCTCAAGCGCTACCTCAAGAGCAAAGATGAAGAGAAAAAATAAGGCCGCCGCTGCCTGAAAGGCGGCAGCACAACGGCCATCCAAGAGATCAAAAGTCATACATTTTCTTTCTTCCGGAAAAAGCGCTCTTGCTTGTGCAGGGGCGCTTTTCCGCTCTGCGGCCAAAACGCGAGATGCAGACGTTGGCTTTTTGTCTGACGGAGCGCCCCACCGCGCAGCGAGTACCGTAAACACCGACACTGGGGCAAGTCCCCCCTTCGATCCGCCCCCACAAAAAAACACCGCCGGAGGATGTTCCTCCGGCGGTGCTTTTTCTATCGGGAAATGACTTACTGTTTTTCATAGCTCACGTGCAGCAGATGGTGCTTTTCGTGATCGCTCAGATCCTTCAGCAGGCTCACGGCACCGGGATTATACTCGGCGCGCTTGAAGGCGGCAGACTTGTCGGCCTTGTAAAGACCCTCGCGGCGTGCCTGCTTGATGGCGCTGCGGCCATAAGGCTGACCGGCGCCGCCCACGCAGCCGCCCACGCAGGTCATCACTTCCACCAGATGGTACATGGCGCGGCCTTCCTCGATATCCTTGAGGAGCTTCTGGGCGTTGATGAGGCCGTGAACCACGGCGATCTTCACCTCCAGCTCACCCACCTGCAGCGTGGCTTCGCGAATGGAATCGCTGCCGCGCAGGGGGGAGAACTCCAGCTCGCGCAGGGTGTTCTTGCTCTTGTCGGGCAGGCAGTGACGGGCCACAGCCTCGGCCACGCCGCCGGTGGTGCCGTAGATCATGGCAGAGCCGGAGCCAAGGCCGAAGGGCAGGTCGGGGGACTCGTATTCCAACTCGCCCAGTTGGATGCCGGACTCCTTGATCATGTCGATGACTTCCTGCGTGGTCAGTACCAGATCCACGTCGGGCTTACCCTCGGCGTTGCGGAACTGGGGACGGGCGGCCTCCATCTTCTTGGCCGTGCAGGGCATGATGGCGATGTGGAAAGTAGAGCGGCCGTCACGGGCGTCCTTGGCGGCGTACTTATCCTTGATGAGGGCGCCGAACATCTCCATGGGGGACTTGCAGGAAGAGATGTTCTTGAGGTACTTGGGGTTCTGGTTCTCCAGATACTTGACCCATGCCGGGCAGCAGGAGGTGAACATGGGGAAGGGGCCGCCCTTGGCCACGCGCTGCAGGAATTCTTCGGATTCCTCGATGGTGGTCAGGTCTGCGCCGAAGAGGGTGTCGTACACCTCGTCCACGCCCATCAGCTTCAGGGCGGAAACCATCTGGTACAGAACGTTCTGGCCGTTGCCCAGTCCGAAAGCCTCGCCCAGCGCCACGCGCACAGCCGGTGCGATCTGCACCACGACGCGCTTCTTGGGATCGTGGATGGCACGCCATGCCGGACCGATCTGGTTGTAGATGGTGATGGCGCCGGTGGGACACACGGCGGAGCACTGACCGCAGCTGATGCAGTCGGTCTCGGAGAGTTTGCGGCCGAAAGCAGGCGTGACCTGCATGTTGTAGCCGCGCTTGGCAAAGTCGATGATGCCCATGCCGATGCTCTCTTCGCACACGCGCACGCAGTCGCCGCAGAGGATGCACTTGCTGGGATCGCGCACCACGGCAGGGGAGGAGTTATCCAGTTCGCTGGCCTCGCGGCTGTCGGCAAAGCGCACGCGGCGCACGCCGAACTGCAGCGCCAGCTCCTGCAGGTGGCACTGGCCGCTCTTTTCGCAGATGGCGCAGTTGCAGTTGTGGCTGGCCAGCATCAGTTCGAGGATCATGCGGCGGTGCTTGAGGAGACGGGCGGTGTTGGTGCGGATGGAAAGACCGTCACGGGGCTGCATGGAGCAGGAGGTGTCGATCTTGCCGCGCTCGTCCTCCACCACGCACATGCGGCATGCGCCGTACACGCTCAGGTCGGAGTAGTAGCAGAAGGTGGGCATCTCGATGCCGGCCTTGCGGATCACGGAGAGGACATTGGGCTCGCCGTCAAAGGGAACGCGCTGTCCGTCGATGTACATAATTCCTTTTGCCATGATCCTTACTCCTCTCTGATGGCGCCGAAGGGGCAGGCGCCCCAGCAGGCACCGCAACGGATGCACTTGGTGGTGTCAATGGTGTGGGGCATACGGATCTGACCGTCGATGGCCTCCATGGGGCACTGGCGTTTGCACTTGCCGCAGCCCTTGCACAGCTCGGGGTCGATCTGCAGTTCCTTCTTGCGGCCGTTGCAGTGGGGGCAGTGTTTGTCCACCACGTGGGCCAGATATTCGTTGCGGAAATATTTCAGCGTGCTCTGTACCGGCTTGCAGGCGCTCTGGCCCAGACCGCACAGGGCAGTTTCGGTGATGGTGCTGCTCAACTCTTCCAGCAGATCCAGGTCTTCCAGCGTGCCCTCGTTGGCCACGATCTTTTCCAGGATCTCCAGCATGCGGCGTGTGCCTTCGCGGCAGGGTACGCACTTGCCGCAGGACTCGTTCTGGGTGAAGTGCATGAAGAAGCGTGCCACTTCCACCATGCAGGTGTCCTCATCCATAACCACGAGGCCGCCCGAGCCGATCATGGCGCCCAGCTTCTTGAGACTGTCGAAGTCCATGGGCAGATCCAGATGCTCTTCGGTGAGGCAGCCGCCGCTGGGGCCGCCGATCTGCACGGCCTTGAACTTCTTGCCGTCCTTGATGCCGCCGCCGATGTCGAAGATGACGTGGCGCAGGGTGGAGCCCATGGGCACTTCAATGAGGCCCGTGTTCACCACGTTGCCCGTCAGGGCGAAGGCCTTGGTGCCGGGGCTTTTCTCCGTGCCGATGGAGCGGAACCAATCGACGCCGCGGCGCACGATCAGAGGAACGGCGGAGAAAGTCTCCACGTTGTTCAAAACGGTGGGACGTGCCCACAGACCCTGCTCCACCGTACGGGGCGGCTTGACACGGGGCATACCGCGCTTACCCTCGATGGAGGCGGTCAGGGCGCTGCCCTCGCCACAGACGAAGGCGCCGGCGCCGCGGTTGACGTGCAGGTGGAAGGAGAAATCGGTGCCGAGGATGTTGTCGCCCAGCAGGTTCATCTCCTCTGCCTTGGCGATGGCAATCTTCAGACGGGTCACGGCCAGCGGATACTCGGCGCGGACGTAGATGTAACCTTCGTCGCTGCCGGCGGCGCAGGCGGCGATGAGCATACCTTCGATGATGCTGTGGGGATTACCCTCCATGATGGAGCGGTCCATGAAAGCGCCGGGGTCGCCCTCGTCGCCGTTGCAGACCACGTACTTCTTGCCCTTGGGCTGACGGCGCACGCTGTCCCACTTCTGGCCGGCAGGGAAACCGCCGCCGCCGCGGCCACGCAGACCGCTGTCACGGATCACGGCGCAGATCTCCTCGTCCGTCATGTCGAACAGGGCCTTTTCAAAGGCCAGATAGCCGTCACGGGAGAGATACTCGTCAAAGTCCTCGGCGTCGATGGTGCCGCAGTTTTCCAGCACCACGCGCTCCTGCTGGTGGTAGAAGGGGATCTCGTCATGGCATGCGTAAGATACGTCGTCCAGCTTGTACAGCAGCCGCTCGATCACTTCGCCGCCGATGATGGTCTTTTCAATGATCTCGTCGCAGTCTTCCAGCTTCACATGGGTGTAGAGGTAGCCCTCGGGCTCGATCTGCAGCAGCGGTCCCATCTCGCAAAAGCCGTGGCAGCCGCTCTTCTTCATGTTGATGATATAGCCGGTGCACTGGCTCTCGTCATCCATCAGATTCACCAGCACGCTGATGTTGCGCCGCTCGCACTCTTCTCGCAGATAGTCGTAGATCTTCAGCGAGCCGCCGGCGATACAGCCGGTACCGGCGCAGATGAGGACGGTGCGGGTCTGAGCAGCCGCGGCCATCTTGGCCTGCGTGCGGCGTGCGCTGAGCATTTCGCGGGTCATGTTACTCATCGGCTTCGGCCTCCTTTTCCAGCTGCTGGAGAAGCTCAATCATGGTTTCGGGCGTCATCTTGGAGTGCACCTGATCGTTCACGGTCACCACGGGGGCGAGACCGCAGGCGCCAAGGCAGGCCACCGTCTCCAGCGTAAAAAGACCGTTGGCAGAGGTCTTCTGCTTGCCTTCCAGATGCAGATACTCGCGGATGGCGTTGTAGATGGGTTGGGACTTGCGGACGTGGCAGGCGGTGCCGTCGCAGACCTTGATGATGTACTTGCCCTTGGCCTCCAGCGAGAAGTTCTCGTAGAAGGTAGCCACGCTGTACACTTTGGCCACGCCGATGTTCAGCTTTTCGGCGATGCGCTCCAGCACTTCGGGGCTGAGGTACTTGTACTCGGCCTGAATGTCCTGCATGATGGCGATCAGCTGATGCCGCAGCGCGCCGTAGGAATCAATGATCTCCTCCACGCGCTCCATGGAAATTCCAATAGACATGGTGCTTTTCTCCTTACAATATATTGCAGTGCGGATCGGTGTCCGCGTTGGCTGTTTGCAACCTTATTTATTATAGCACTACTGGCAGGGAAGTACAACAGAAAATGTCAAAAATTTAACGTTATTTTGCGGCAAAATCGCGATGTCTGACAAGAAGGCGTTAAGAGAAGGTGTCGTCGAAGGCTCCGCATCTTTAGGCGAGTCCTGCCGAGACCATTACCGCTGGGCTGAGGCTGTAAGGACACGCCATCAACCTCACAGGATGACGTGCCGGCCATTGGGCACCAGTATCCCTCCGGCTCACCGCCCTCCACGCGGCTCACCGCCCTCCACGCGGCTCACCGCCCCCACGCGGCTCACCGCCCCCCACGCGGCTCACCGCCCTCCACGCGGCTCACCGCCCTCCACGCGGCTCACCGCCCTCCACGCGGCTCACCACCCCCACGCGGCTCACCGCCCCCCACGCGGCTCACCTCGCAGAATGACGTGCGCGCCAGTGGGGAGAACAATCCCTCCGGCTCGCCGTGTGGCGAGCCACCTCCCTTTACACAAGGGAGGCGTTGGCGAATGCTATGCCGCGCCACCCTCCACGCGGCTCACCGCCCCCCACGCGGCTCACCTCGCAGGATGACGTGCGCGCCAGCGCGGAGAACAATCCCTCCGGCTCGCCGTGCGGCGACCCACCTCCCTTTACACAAGGGAGGCGTTGGCGAATGCTATGCCGCGCCGCCCTCCACGCGGCTCACCGCCCCTCCACGCGGCTCACCACCCTCCAGGCGGCTCACCGCCCCCCACGCGGCTCACCGCCCCCACGCGGCTCACCTCGCAGGATGACGTGTGCGCCAGTGGGGAGAACAATCCCTCCGGCCCCCCACGCGG
>JAZKYM010000028.1:0-17849 GCA_045612165.1 Vescimonas sp. | reverse complement strand
GTAAAGATAATTGATGTTGCGTTTGACACAGGATACGAGAGTGTGGACGGCTATCAGCGAGCATTTTACAAAGAGTTTGGATGTAATCCTTATGAATATTCCGTATGTCCTACACCAATCTATCTGTTCAAACCTTATGGCATCAAATATGTGCAAAGAAAGGAAAAAAAAGATATGAGCGAAGTAAAAAGCGTGTTTCTGCAAGTCATGGAAAAACCCGAAAGAAAGGTCATTATCAAACGAGGTAAAGAAGCAACAGAATATTTCAAATACTGCGAAGAAGTTGGTTGTGATGTATGGGGTTTGCTTTGCAGCATGAAATCCATTAGCGGTGAACCCGTATGCTTATGGCTTCCTAAAAACTACATCAAAGCAGGAACATCTGAATATGTGCAGGGTGTAGAGGTAGCAATGGACTATTCGGGTGAAATTCCAGATGGATTTGATGTTATTGAACTACCTAAATGCAAATACATCATGTTCCAGGGCGAACCTTTTGAAGAGGAAAACTTTGGCGATGCAATTGGGCAGGTATGGGATGCAATCAAGAAATACAACCCTCAAAGCATTGGATACGCTTGGGATGATAACAACCCTCGTATTCAATTAGAACCTATCGGCACAAGAGGATATATTGAACTGCATCCAGTAAAAAGCATTTGACAAATTCCAATATGTCAAATAGATATAAGGGCGCACTTCTATACACCGTTCGGTGTGGTGCGTCATGTGCGGTTTTGCACCGCACCAAAGCCTCCCCTTTGTAAGGGGAGGTGGGCCGCCGAACGGCGGCTCGGAGGGGTTGTCAATCCCTCAGCCAGCTTCGCTGACAGCCTTCGGCCCGGGTCGCAATCATAGATTGCTCCCGCCTTTGGCTAAAAACATGCCACAGGCATGTTTTCTTTACACGTCGGCCCCTTTACACAAGGGAGCCTTAGGCGCTGCCGCGCCAGTGCAAAAAGAATCCTCCCTGCTTCAAATCCGCAGGGAGGATTAACTGTTTTATGAGCACCCGCCTAATTGGCAGTGCGTTCTTTTTGTTTGTGTGAAATCAGATGCGCTTCCACTTGGCGCCGCCGGGAACGTCGATAATCTCGATGCCCTGTGCCTTCAGTTCATCGCGGATGCGGTCGGCCTCGGCAAAGTTCTTGGCCTTCTTGGCGTCGGCACGGGCGCGGATGAGGGCTTCCACCTCGGTGTTCTCCTCGCCGGACTCGCTGACCACGGTGAAACCGGCAGCAGGAGCGGCTGCAGCCTGTGCCTGCTTGGCACGGACCTCAGCGGCCTTCTCGATGAGCTTGAGACCCAGCACGGTGTCGATGCTCTCGATAGCAGCCAGCTTGGTGGCGTCGTCGGTCTTGGCCTTGAGCACATCGTACAGCACGGTGACGCCCATGGAGGTGTTCAGGTCGTTATCCATGGCGGCAGCGAACTTATTGCGCAGCTCGTCGTAAGCGGCGGCATCCACCTCGCCGCCCGTCTTCAGACCGGCCACACGGGCGATCAGCTTATTGTAGGCCACCACGGCGTTGTCCAGATTCTCCCAGGAGAACACCAGACCCTTGCGGTAATGGCTCTGCATGCAGAAGAAGCGGTAAGCCAGAGGATCGTAGCCCTTCTCCTCCAGCAGGGAGACGGTGAGGAACTCGCCCTTGGACTTGCTCATCTTGCCGCTGTTGGTGTTCAGGTGGGCCACATGGAACCAGTGGGGGCACCAGGCGTGGCCGAGGAAGCTCTCGGACTGGGCGATCTCATTGGTGTGGTGGGGGAAGGCGTTGTCCACGCCGCCGCAGTGGAGGTCGAGGTATTCGCCGTTGTGCTTGAGGGAGATGCCGGTGCACTCAATGTGCCAGCCGGGATAGCCAACGCCCCAGGGGGAATCCCATTTCAGGGCCTGATCTTCAAACTTGGACTTGGTGAACCACAGCACGAAGTCGTTCTTGTTGCGCTTGTTGGTGTCCTCCTCCACGCCCTCGCGGACGCCCACGGCCAGATCTTCCTCATCGTGGTCGTTGAACACATAGTAGCGCTCCAGCGTGGAAGAGTCAAAATAGACGTTGCCGCCGGCTACATAGGCGCTGCCCTTCTCCACCAGCTTGGAGACGATGTTGATATACTCGGCAATGCAGTTGGTGGCAGGCTCCACCACGTCGGGGGTCTTGATGTTCAGCTTGGCGCAGTCGGCCATGAAGGCGTCGGTGTAGAACTTGGCGATGTCCATGACGGTCTTGTTCTCGCGCTTGGCGCCCTTAAGCATCTTGTCCTCGCCCTCGTCGGCGTCGGAGGTCAGATGACCGACGTCGGTGATGTTCATCACGCGGTGGACATCATAGCCGGCGAAGCGCAGGTACTTCTCCAGCACGTCTTCCATCAGATAGCTGCGCAGGTTACCGATGTGGGCAAAGTGGTACACCGTGGGGCCGCAGGTATACATCTCCACACGGCCGGGGGTGTGGGTCTTGAATTCTTCTTTCTTGTGGGTAGCAGAATTGTACAGATACATACAGTTTTCTCCTTCTATTCGAAAAATTTATTTGTTTGTCAGTCTCATAGAGTTTGCAGCGTTTACGCTGCGAAAAAGTTCTATCCGTTTTTTCTACCGACATGTGCCGGAGAAAAACACTTCTCGCTCCGCCAGTGTGCGAGCGCAGCGAGTGCATGCAGCGGCGTGCGGAAAGCTCAAAAATGCCTGCATTTTTGACGTAAAAAAACGCCTCTCACGCTTTTTACAGCATGAGAGGCGATGAAAACTAATCGCGGTTCCACTCTCGTTTATCACTCGATGGCGGCCCGATGACGGCGGCCAACCGGAGGGCATCTGCATCCCTCGCGCTCCCGGGCGCACTTTCTGCTCCTCTTTGCAAGACCGCTTACAGCCGCTGACGGTCTCTCTCTGGCCAAAGGTGGGGGCATACTCTTCCCGATCGACGCGCTATTCGATTACAAAATATTGTAGCAGAGGACGCTTTCCCTGTCAAGTGCGCTGTTTGGCACGAGGATAGGGTTCTTTCTTGTCCGTCAATCCCAGCAAATAGTCCACGCTGACACCGTGATAGGCAGCAAGGGCGATGAGGACTTCGGGCGGAATGGTGCGCTTACCCAGTTCGTAGTAAGAATAACTCACCTGCGAACAGTTCAAATATTCGGCCAGCTCTTTCTGCGACAAGTCCTTGTCTTCTCGCAAGTCTCGGATGCGCTGAAACATATCGCAACCTCCCTCTCTGGAGTTGCCACGAGTATATGTTAAAACGCATTGTTATATTGATTTTCAAAACAATTTGTTTTACAATGGCAGTGAGGTGATGTTATGACCGACTACAAAGGCATGTATCTGGCAATGATGGACGCCGCCGAGGAGGCCATGGCGCAGCTTTCCCGGCTGCCCTGCCCCGACGGCGAGATCGCCCTGCGCACCGAAGTGACGCTGATATTGGCTCGCGGTCAACAGCGCGCGGAAGAGATCTACATCGACACCTGCGAAGAAGAGGAATAACGTGTCAAGGGAGCAGCCTTGCGGCTGCTCCCTTTTATCTCCCCACGCGCTGCTAAAACCTCCCTCTGACGAGGGAGGTGGCTCGCCGCAAGGCGAGGCGGAGGGAGAGAACGCGGCGGAGCAAAATCTCTCCCCCAGTCGCGCGCAAACGCGCGACAGCCCCCTCGTCAGAGGGGGCTGCTTTTTATTGTGCGTATTTCCTTCTCAGCCACTTAGCCAACCAGATGCCGCCCACGATCATGGCGATATATACCAGCATCTGAATGATACCGATGACATAATAGGCAAGGCCGAAGCCGCTAACCATATTACCGATCACGTCCACCTGCAAAGACAGCGCGCCGCCCAGCATGGTGCCGCCTGCAAGGAGAATCACAAGTGTGGTCACCAGCCGCACAGCGCCGATGACGGCGATGGCGTAACCGCCCAGCCAGCCCCAGCGGCGGCCGAAAACCTTGAGCTGCTCCCACAGCTCCCGACCCACACTTTGACTTTGGGGCGGTGTTTGGGTTTGCGGTTCTTCCGCGCAGGGTTCTTCCGCGCCGTCGTCCAGCAGATAGTCCACGGTGGTATGGAGGAGCTTTGCCAGCGGCAGAAGATTGTCGATATCGGGCTTGCCCTCCCCCGTCTCCCACTTGCTGACGGCCTGACGGGTCACGCCCAGTTGCTCGGCCAGTTGTTCCTGAGAAAGACCGGCAGCGCGGCGCAGATTCTGCAATTTTTCAGACAGTGTCATACGCTAATCCTCCTTTTTCAGCTGTGCCGACACGGAAGCTTCCGTTTGCTGCGGCACATAGGCCGTGGTGGCCGTGACGGTTTCCCTGTTGTCACTGCGCTCCACCCACAGCGCCGTTTCCTCGGCGGCAAAGGTGTTCACCAGCCGCACCTCCCAGCGCTCTGCCGCGCTTTGCAGGTACACCGCCCCGCAGGCACTGCTGCCGGCGCTCATTCTTTGATCTTCCAGATTAAAAGAAACACTGTTCGTCTGGCGTCCCTGTACAGTGGTGTATGTGTTGTCGCCTGTGGAGAGGTAGTATTTCGCCTCTTCCCACGTCAGGTGGACGGTATCCATTGTGTCGGGATACTCTTTTTCCGCAGAGCAGTCCAGTCGCCATAGAAGCAAGGTGTCCTCACTCTGCTGCAATTGCCAGACAGCCAGTATATAGTCGTCGCCCCGCAGCTGCCCGCCGCCCAAAATGTGGGCATCCAGTTGCTCCAACGCCTGTAATCCCGCCGCCATGTCCTGTCGGCACAGCGCCGCAGCATCGGAAAGCTGCTGCTCACGGGTGGGCTCTTGCGGCGTCTCCTCCTGCGGTGGGGCGGCACAAGCCGTCAGCAACAGGCTTAGCATCAGCGCAAGGCAAACCGTCATCTTTTTCATGCGCCGCACCTCCTTTTTCTACCGCAAGTATACTAAAGATTTCCCCTCAGTGCAACCAACTGTCTTTTGCTTTTGCGCAACGGAGCGTTGCACACGCAAAAAGAGGGCGCAACACCTCTCCCAAAAGGCAAAGCCTTTTGGGAGATATTACAGCTTGCTGCATGCACTCGCTGTGCTGGCACACTGGCAAGCTGAGAAGTGTTTTTTCTCCCGCGCATGTCGGTAGAAAAAACAAATTTGACTTTCTTTCGCCGCAAGCAGCGAAACGCAGCAAGAATTTCTCTGCTGCAAAAAAGGGCGCGGAAAATCCGCGCCCTTTGGCTTTTTACTTCACGTCTTTAAAGACGTCCAGATTTTTGGCAAAATACTCCACGCCGGAAAATACAGTGGTGACGAGGATGATGATCTCGCAGGCGCGATTCGCCCAGCCGGGGATGCCAAAGAGCATCAGACAGATGCAAATCATGGTGCTGGCGGTTTTCACCTTGCCGGACCAACCGGCGGCGATGACACGACCCTTTTCCACCGCCACCATGCGCATACCGGACACGGCAAACTCACGCAGCAGCACTACGGTCAGTACCCAGCCGGTCATTTGGCCGTTCTCCACAAACCAGCACAGAGCGGCCACCACCAGGCACTTATCAGCCAACGGATCCATGAATTTGCCGAAGTCGGAAACCTGATGATAGTGACGGGCGACATAGCCGTCCAGCAGGTCAGTGAGGCAGGCCACGATATAGATGCCCAGCGCCACGTAGGTGCTGCCGGCAAAACCCCAGTACACCACCACCAGAAAAGCCGGGATCATGACCACCCGCAGGATGGTCAGTTTATTGGCAGTATTCATTGGTTATTCCTCCCAGAGTTCGCCGGTCAGTTCGCCGTCCATCGCGCCGGTGATGCGCACGGGAACGAACTCACCTGCCTGCACCTCGCGTTCGGCGGTGAAATAGATGCGGCCGTCAATATCGGGGGACTCGGCCCAGCTGCGGCCGGCATAGCTCATAAACTGGCCGTCCCAGCCCTCGCAGAGAACTTCCGTCACGTCACCCATACGGCTTTCGTTGAAATCGTCCATAATACGGGACTGGACATCCACCACCAACTCGGCACGGCGCTCGGCCTCGGCGGTGTCCACGCGGTTGGTCATCAGCGCGGCACGGGTACCCTCCTCAGGCGAGTAGGGGAACACACCGGCGCGCTCGATCTGCACTTCGCGCAGGAAGCGGCACAGCTCATCAAAGGCGTCCTCATCCTCGAAAGGCAGACCCGTGATAAGACTGGTGCGCAGCACCAGACCGTCGATGCGGCCGCGGAGGGTGTAGAACAGCTCCAGCAGTTCTTCCTTGGTGTTGCGGCGGTTCATGGCCCGCAGCACCTCATCGTTGCAGTGCTGGATGGGGATATCCAGATATTTGAGGATCTTCTCCTCCTCGGCGATCACGTCGATCAGATCGTCGTCGATCTCGTCGGGATAGAGGTAGTGCAGGCGGATCCAGCGGAAGTCCATCTTGCACAGCTCGCGCAGCAGCGCAGGCAGCTTCTTGCCGCCGTAGAGGTCGATGCCGTAACGGGTGATATCCTGCGCGATGATGATCAGTTCCTTCACGCCGCCGTCTGCCAGCTTCTGCGCTTCGGCCAGCACGTCCTCCATCTTGCGGCTGCGGTATTTACCACGCAGGGAGGGGATGACGCAGTAGGCGCAGTGATTGTCGCAGCCTTCGGCGATTCGCAGGTAGGCGATATAAGGGGGCGTGGTCAGCACACGGTCCAGCTCCTCCACAGGGGCGTGGATGCTGCCAAAGCGGCAGGGCGTACCGCCGCCGGTGACCTCTTCGATGGCCGACACGATCTCACTGTAACTGCCGGTGCCCAGCACACCGTCCACCTCGGGCAGTTCCGTGAGGATCTCCTGCTTATAGCGCTGACTCAGACAGCCGGTGACCAGAATCTTGCCAATCTGGCCCTCGGCCTTCAGCTCACCCATGGCCAGAATATTGTCAATGGCCTCGCTCTTGGCGCTGTCGATGAAGCCGCAGGTGTTGATGACCACCACGTCGGCGCCCTCGGGGGCGGCCACCAGGTCCATGCCGGCGTCGCGGCACAGGGCCATCATCTGTTCGGCGTTGACCGTGTTCTTGGCGCAGCCAAGGGAGATGAAAAATACTTTCATGTCCGTTCCTCGCAATCTAATTTACTCTTCCGGCAGTTCTTCGCCATCTAAAAACCGACTCAGTACCGGGCGGATCTCCTGCCATGTAAAACCGCGCCGCTGTAGCATGGCGGCAAGCTTGCGCCCCTCGTCGCGCTCAGGCACCCGGCCTTTCAGGCGGCTGCGCAGCAGCGCTTCGATGGCCTCGTCGCTGCGGCCCAGTTCTTCCAAAGCAGTATCCCACAGCGCACGCTGAATACCGCGGCGCTGCAGCTCCTGCCGGACACGCAGCCTGCCGTAGCCCATGTGGCCGTAGTGGCGCACCACAGCGGCAGCGTAGGCCGCATCGTCCAATGCGCCCAGCTCCTCCAGCCAGTCGGCGGTGTCGGCGGCCTCGTCTTCCGTGGCGCCGCGCCGCTCCAGCCGGTCCGTCAGCTCCTTACGGGAGAGCATACGGGACGAGACCAACTGTGCACCGCGGCTGCGAACGGCAGTGCGATGTTCCGCTTCTTTTAATTGTACCACATCTTCTGCAGATAAGTCCATACCTACCCGCAAGCCAAAGCGCAGGAGCGCATCACCGGTGAGCCGGAGGAGGTCGCCCCCCTCCAGAAACACCAGCACTCGCTCCTGCTTATGTTTGGATTGTTGGATTTTCTCAATCCGCATCGTCGAAATCGTCAGCGGATACGTCCACGGCACGGCCGGCAGCCTTGGCGGCAATACGGGACTGGTTGCTCATCAGCTTGTGGAAATCGCGGCGAATGGCGGCCTCCAGCTTTTCGGCCTCCTCGGGATGATCTTTGAAATACTGTTTGGCAGCATCACGGCCCTGACCGAGGCGCACCTCGCCCATGTTGAACCACGAACCGCTCTTTTGCAGCAGATCCAGCTTCACGCCCAGATCGATCATCTCGCCCAGCGCGGAAATGCCCTCGCCGTACATGATGTCGAACTCCGCCTCGCGGAAAGGAGGTGCCACCTTATTCTTGACCACCTTGGCACGGGTGCGGTTACCGATCATCTCGCCGCCGTTCTTGATGGTTTCCACGCGGCGCACGTCAATACGGACGCTGGCATAGAACTTCAGTGCGCGGCCGCCGGTGGTGACCTCGGGGTTGCCGTACATGACACCCACCTTCTCGCGCAGCTGGTTGATGAAAATGACGATGCAGTTGGTCTTGCTGATAATGCCGGTGAGCTTGCGCAGCGCCTGGCTCATCAGACGGGCATGGAGGCCTACAAAGCTGTCGCCCATTTCGCCTTCGATCTCGGCACGGGGCACGAGAGCCGCCACGGAGTCTACCACCACCACGTCGATGGCGCCGCTGCGCACCAGCGCTTCGGTGATCTCCAGCGCCTGCTCGCCGGTGTCGGGCTGGGAGATCAGCATATCCTCAATCCGCACACCGAGGGCACGGGCATAGGTGGGATCCAGCGCGTGCTCGGCATCCACGAAGGCCACCTCGCCGCCGGCCTTCTGGGCCTGAGCCAGAATGTGCAGCGCCAGCGTGGTCTTACCGGAAGACTCGGGACCGTAGATCTCCACGATGCGGCCCTTGGGCACACCGCCCACGCCCAGCGCCAGATCCAGCGCCAGAGAGCCGGTGGGGATGACCTCCACGTTCATCTCTGCGTTCTCACCGTAACGCATGATGGAGCCCTTGCCGTACATCTTCTCAATCTGCTGCATGGCGGTGTCCAGCGCCTTCTTCTTGTCGGTCTGAGCGGGGGACATCACGGTTTCCTTCTTCACTGCCATAGCATTCTTCCTCCTCAAATCACATATCAATCGAACGGATACCTTTCAGTATCCACAATATACCAAATTATCTGTCCACAAAACAGTACACTCAAACGCCGTCACACAGAACGCCGTACACCACACGGGGGATACCTCCGCCGTCTTCGGCCACCTGAATATCGCCAAAGCCATGTGCGCGCATGATGCGCAGCACATCGTCGGCCTGACCGATACCCACTTCAAAGAAAAGGCCGGTGCCGGGGCGCATCACATCGCGCCAGTCGCGGCAGATGGTACGGTAGAAATCCAGTCCGTCCTCGCCGCCGTCCAGCGCCATGTGGGGCTCGTAATCCTTCACAGACACGTCCAACCCCTCGATGTCGGCACGGGGGATGTAGGGCGGATTGGAGACGATGCAGTCAAACTCACCCAGATGGGCAGGCGGCCCTGCCATCACATCCATCGGCAGCGGCACCACACGGCCGCTCAGGCCGTTGCGGCGGATATTCTGCCGGCAGATGCGCAGCGCACCCTCCGACAGTTCACCCAGCACCACACGGGCATCGTTCACCTGTGAGGCAACCGCCAGACCTACGCAGCCGCTGCCGGCACACAGGTCCAGCACGCGGCACTCGCCCATGGGGCGAAGAAATTCGATAGCTTTATCCACCAACACCTCCGTGTCGGGGCGAGGGATCAGCACATGCTCGGAGATATCCAGCGGCAGGCCGTAAAACTCCCACTCACCGATGAGATAGGCCACCGGCTCACCGGCCAGATGACGGGCGGTGAGGGCGCGCACCTGCTGCTCCACTTCCTGCGGCACATAGAGTCGGGCATCGCGCATCAGCTCCTGGCGCGTTTTTCCGGCGGCGTAGCACACCAGTTCTCGCGCCTCCAGCGTGGCGGCCTCAATACCGGCAGCCCGTAATTCCTGCCGCAAATCCATATACAAATTGTTATATGTAATTGCCATAATACGCTCCGTTGTCGAATTTGGTGGAATTTTGAACGAAGTCTTTTACCACGCGTCCTTGCCCTTTTCCTCGGGCAGCACCAGCTTGAGAGACTCGATGGCCACCTCGATCATATCGTCATCCGGCTCATTGGTGGTGAAATTCTGCAGCCACATACCGGGGGCGGAGAGGAAACGGGTGAAGGCATTGTCGTGCCGACCCACGGCACGGTTAAACTCGTACGTCACGCCCACCACCGGAATCAGCAGCGCCAGATGCACCAGCACGCGGATCAGGGCGTTGCGGCCATCGACAAAAGCGAAGACCACGCTGCTGAAGAGGATGGACACCACGATGACCACAAAGAGAAAACTGGTGCCGCAACGGGGATGGTGCTTGGGCTGGGGACGGACATTTTCCACCGTCAAAGCCAGACCCTGCTCATAGCAGAAAATGGTCTTATGCTCCGCACCGTGGTAGGCAAAGACGCGCTTGATGTCCTTCTGCTTCGAGCAGAGGATCAGGTAGCCCAAAAACAGCAGCACCTTGATGACGCCTTCCACCAGATTCAGCAGCGCCACTTGGGTGATCCACCGGCTAAGCAGACCGGCGATCAGCGCCGGCAGCACCATAAAAAGGCCCACCGACAAGCCCAGCGCCAGCACAACGGCCACCGCGATCAGCACGCCCTGCAGCTTTTCTGCCGGCACGTGCTTTTCCAGCCACGCGTCTAGCTTACCCGGCTCGACACTCTCCTCCTCGGGGAAGTAATCGGCCGAGAACATCAGCGCCTTGACGCCGTTGATCATCGAACTCAAAAAATTAACACTGCCTCGCACAAGGGGCCAGCCCAGAATGGGGTATTTATCCTTGATGAGCTTCAGCTCCTCCACACGGGTCACCAGACCCTCGGGCGTACGCACCACAATGGCCTGCTTTTCCGGACCGCGCATCAGAATACCTTCAATCAGCGCCTGCCCACCGATGGACGTACGGAATGCGCAGGACTTCTCTTTTTTTGCCATAGGAATGGATTTCCTTTCTGTTGATAGCATAACACAGGTATCGCAAAAATGCAACACTTGTTCGATTTTTTACAAAATTATTCCACCACTTCGTCCAGCGGCAGGGCAACCGTCACAATGGTACCGCCGCCTTCGGCGTTTCCGATGGCCAGCGAGCCGCCGTGACGTCCCACAATCTCATCGCACACGGCAAGACCGATGCCGCTGCCGCGCGCCTTGGACGAGCCCTTATAAAACTTCTGCTTGATGAAGGGCAACTCCGCCTCGGGGATACCGGGTCCGAAGTCCCGGATGGTGATGATATAGTCGTCCGGTGAGCGGCGCATGCTCACGATGATGCGCTTGCCGCTGCCGCCGTGTTTGGCAGCGTTGTCCAGGAGATTGCACAGCACCTGCTTGATGCGCACCGGATCACCGGTAAAGGGCTCGGTATATATCTGGTCGCCGTCGTCATATTCCAGCGTGATGCCCTCCTGACGGAACAACTGACGGTAGGTATAGACGGCGTCTTCCAGCTCCGCTTGCAGATCCATCGCTTCCACCTGCAGCGTGAAACGGCCGTCCTGCATTTTCGTAAACTCCAGCAGTTCTTCCACCATGTTGGTCAGGCGGCGCGCCTCTTTTGACATGATGTCAATGCCGCGGCGCAGCTCTGCCGGATCTTCCTCCCCTTCCAGCGTCTCGCCCCAGCCGTTGATGGCTGTCAGCGGTGTGCGCAGCTCGTGAGACACGGAGGAGATAAATTCCGTCTGCATCTTTTCGCTCTGGCTCAGCTTCAGGGACATGTCGTTGACGTTGCCCACCAGTTCGCCCATCTCATCGGCGTAGTGGTTGGCGATCTGAATGCCGTAACTGCCGCCGGAAATGCGCTTAGCCGCCTCCGTCACTTCGGCAACGGGCGTGACCACGCTGTTGATAAAAATCAGGCCCGGGATCATAATCAGCACGCTGATGACCACCGCTGCGACGAAGATAATCAACGCCATGACCATCAACTGATGATCCAGCTGGCGCGTGGCGGTGACATAGCGCATCACGCCCACCACCGTACCGTTAAACTCCAACGGGCAGCACACCGCCAGAATCTCCTCACCCGTTCGCGGATCGGCGCCACTGTAACTCTCCATCTTGCCGGAGCGAATGGCCTTCTCGATCTCCGGCGTGCCGGGCGAAGTACCTGCCTGCAAACCGGTGGTGGATGCCTCCACGCGGCCGTACCTGCTCAAAAACTGCACCTCAATGCGGTCGGCATCCTCGAAGGAGGCGGCATACAGCGTGGCGTTGCGATAATAATCGTTGTAGTTCGTCATACTGTAAGTGTTGAAATAGTCTGCACCGGCAGATGCCTTTGCCTCCAGCGTAGCGCGGGCGCTGCTATAATAAATGCTGGTCAAGCCTGCTGCTATCAGCACGGCAACGATCATCAAAATGGCGATTACAGGACCCACGCTGTTCAAAATCCAGCGCTTGCGCAAACCGCGGATCCACAGTCTCTGTTTCATTCCGTCCTCCTTTCTCCTTCATTGACCCCTCAAAAAGCTCAGTTGCCCCACTTATAACCGTAGCCCCACACCGTATTGATATAGGTGGGGTTGGTGGGGTTATCTTCAATCTTCAGGCGCAGACGGCGGATGTTCACATCCACGATCTTCAACTCGCCGAAATATTCCCGACCCCAGGCCAGATCCAGAATCTCCTCACGGGAGAGGGCCTTGCCGGGATTTTCCATGAACATGCGCACGATGGTATATTCCACCTGCGTCAGCTTGATGGGCACGCCGTTTTTCTCCAGTGTGCGGTTGCGGATATTCAGCAGGAACGGACCCTGGCGGATCTGACCGGAGGTATCCTCCACCGCACCGCCGCTGCGGCGCATCAGCGCATCCACACGGGCCGTCAGCTCTGCCGGGGAAAAGGGCTTTGTCACATAGTCGTCGGCACCGGTCATCAGACCCGTCACCTTGTCCATCTCCTGCGAGAGGGCAGTGAGCATGATAATGCCGATATGGGGATTGCCGGCGCGGATCCGGCGGCAAACTTCAAAACCGTCGATACCGGGCAGCATAATATCCAGCAGCGCCACCCGTACATCGGTGTTCTCCTGCAGCTTTTCCAGCGCCTCTTCTCCGGACGCACTTTCAATGACTTCATAGCCGGCACGGCGCAGGTTGATCACAATAAACCCACGGATGCTGGCTTCATCTTCCAAAACCAGAACCTTTTTCATTCGGTCTTCTCCTTTCTCAGTTGGACCAGGATGCAACGATCAGGCGGAAGCAGTCGCGCAGCTGCTCTTTATCAAAGCCCAGCGCGTTCTCTTTCACCTCACCGGCGTAGACGATGTCCGTACGGCGGCGCAGCACCGTGCGCTCACCGCGCAGGGCGCGGCTCTCGCGGTTCTCACCGGTAATAGCATACACACAGGCCACCGTTTGACCGTCCACCTGCAGCGCCACCTTACTTTCGCTGAAAACGCTGTTCTCTTCCGTGGCACTCACACGGTCCGTCCACGCTTCGGGCACAACCAAATACCAGCCGGCACTCTGGCTGTGGTACGTTGTGCTCACACGGGTAATACCGCCGTCAATGTCGCAGTGCAGCCAGTTGACCAGTCCGTCATCCTGCTTGCCCGGTTCTTCCGTCTCCAGCGGCGCCGGAACCTCAATGATGCTGTCACCGTCCAGATCCTGCGGCTGCAGCTTAGTGTACGGATAGATCAGCGCAGACAGTCCCGTTACGGGGCTGAGGGCGGCGTTGGTCAATGTTCCATTGTCGCGGCAGGCCAGAATATCCGTCACCGCCATGCCCATTTCGTTCACGCCCGTGACGAAAACAGCAGGCGTATCCTCATCCAGCATGCCCGAAACAACGCTGCCGCTGCTGAGGGCCGCCATGGTGCTGGAGAGCGCCGTGTGGTACACCAGTGTCAGCGCATCGGTGCGCCAGCCGTAAAACTCGGCCACACTGTCGCCTTCAGCAGTGGCGCGCAGCACCATCAGGCTGGGCACGCCGTCACCGTCCAGTTCCTGAATGCTGTAACGGGTATAGTTGGTCTGCATGAGCATCGTGTGCTTTTCACCCACGGCGTATACCGCCACGCTCTGCACGTCGGGCGCAATCTTCCAACCCACAACCAATTCACGCAGGCCGTCGCCGTTCATGTCACGGTACTCCACACGCTCGATGGCGGTGCCGCTGCTCTCGATGGTGGTCAGCAGCTGGCAGGTCTCGTCGTTGAAGCGGAAAATCATAATCTTCAGCGGCTTTTCATCGGTCGGCTTGCGGAAAAAGGCCAGCGCCTCACTGTTGCCGTCCCAATCCAGATCCACCATCTGCACCGGCTGGATGTTTTGTCCTGCCGTGGGCGAGGCGTATTCATAGCCGGCTGCCAGCAGGGCGTGGATCTCGTCGGACAAGTCGGTATGTTCAATAGGCGGTTGGGGCAAGGCAAACAGGTCCTCCACCGCGGAAGCAGAAAGACAACCCGTCAACACCAGTGCCAGCGCAGCCGCTGCCATCAGCACCAGCGTTTTTCGCCAGATTCGTTTCACACGCACCCCTCCTTGTCATCAGCTGATAATTTTGCATTAATATCATACCACATCTTCCTCTCTTTGGATACCCCTTGTTTTTCTTTTTCCCTTTTGACATGCCGGAAAAAGCGAAAATTCCCCCTTGAATTTGTAAACCCGATGCGATATAATAGACCAGTCATCCATGCCGGTGTGATGGAATTGGTAGACGTAGTGGACTCAAAATCCACCGCTGGCGACAGCGTACCGGTTCGAGTCCGGTCACCGGCACCAAAAACCGCAGCACCCAAAAGGGTACTGCGGTTTTTTCGGACTATACAACTGCTAAAAGGAGTTTTCTTATGTTTGCACAATTTTTCGCCTGGTACAACTCCCTGACCGATGGGCTTTGGGGCTCCCTGCTTCTGTTCGCCGTGGGCGTGATCCTGCTGATCAAGGGCGGCGACTGGTTTGTTGACAGCGCCGTTGGCATCGCCAAGCGCTTCAAAGTGCCCGAGATCATCATCGGCGCCACCGTGGTCTCCATCGGCACCACCCTGCCGGAGGTTATGGTCAGCGTCACCGCCGCTATCAACGAAAACGGCGCCATCGCTTACGGCAACGCCATCGGCTCCATCATCTGCAACACGGCGCTGATCGCAGCACTGACCATCGCCATCCGTCCGGCGCCGGTCAACCAAAAAGCGCTGGTCACGCCCGTGATCTTCTTCTTCGTCTCCGCCGTCATCTACCTGGTCGCAGCATACGGCTTCGGCCGCTTCGACAGATGGCTGGGCATCGTGATGCTGCTGGTCTTTGCCGTCTACATGACGATGACCATCCGCAACGGCTTCAAAAATCCCGTACAGCATGACGGTGAGGAAGAGGCCGAAGAGGAAGGCAATTCCCTTCTCAAAGACCTCCTCGTGCTGATCGTCAGCGCCGCGCTGATCGCCGTGGGCGCCGATATGCTGGAAGGCTCCTCCGTGTCTCTGTCCCTCATGGCCGGAATCCCCACGGAAGTAGTGGGCGTCACCGTGGTGGCCCTGTGCACCTCCCTGCCGGAACTGGTGACTGCCGTTACCGCCCTGCTCAAGGGTCACGGCGCGCTGTCTCTGGGCAATATCGTCGGTGCCAACATCTTCAATCTGGTGCTGGTGTCCGGCGCAGCCACGACCATCTCCCCCTTCGCCGTGCCCGAGGGCAGCAAACTCTTTGGTTTCAACACCTCTCAGCTGATTGAGATCCCCCTGATGGTGTTGGTCATGGCTCTGATGACGCTGCCGGCACTGATCAAGGGCAAGCTGCGCCGCTGGCAGGGTCTGACGCTGCTGGTCATCTACGCCGCCTTCGTGGTTCTGCAGGTGCTCATCGCGCTGCACGTCTTTTGATCCCCTCTGCATCGACACCTTCCCCTTACATAAAAAGCCGTCCCGATGGGACGGCTTTTCTTTTTACGATCACCCGTTTTGTACCTGCGGCAGCTGCCGCCCAAGCGCTTTCCGCCTTTACAGCACCGCGGCTTTTGTGGTATACTGACGAAAAATTCCCGGCAGCCACCCTGCCAAAGGAGACGATCACATGAAACAATTCCAATGGACAGTCACCGACAAAAGCGGCCTTGATCACGCCGTCACGCTGGAGCGCAGCATCTGGAGCAACAAGCTGGCCGTTACCGTAGACGGGGTCAAAACCGTGGTCAAGCCCCGCAGCCGACAGATCATGTCCGGTATCATTGACCACACGCTGCCCGTTGGCGACAAAACGTGTCATCTGGTGGTGCTGGGCCAGCAGGCGGATCTGGCAACGGATGGCCAGTATCTGAGCAGCAGGCGCCCGTATCTGCCCTATCAGAAGCGCCCGAAATGGGTGTGGTTCTTCTGGATCCTGTGCCTTGCCATCTGCGCTATGGGCGGCGCACTGCCGTGGATCATCGCGCTGGCCTCTGCGGCACAATGCAGCCGCATCTCCATCTCCCCCTATCTGGAGAAAAAGCAGAAGATCCGTGGCTGCATCATCACCACCGCTGCGGCATGGGTGGTGTTGGCCATCACCGTTTTGCTGGCCGCCCTGCTGTTTGCATAAGAAAATCCCCTCCGCCGTGGGCAGAGGGGATTTTTTTCGTTTGTTACTTGCCGATGCGGCGCTGGACAAACTTGACCAGCTCCACAATGGGGATCACCAGGAATGCCAGACCCACGGCGATGCCGTACTCCTCCCAACCGATGGGCAGGAAGCCAAAGGCCTTTGCCAGGAAGGGAACTTCCAGCAGCAGCGTGGTCAGCACCAGAGAGCCGACCATGGCGGCCCACAGGATCTTGTTCTGGCCCTTCAGGGAGAACACGGACTTGCGCTGAGAGCGCAGGTTGAAGCTGTGGAAGATCTCGCACATGCTCATGGTCAGGAAGGCCATGGTCATGCCGTGCTCGGAAACGCCCACTGCGCGCAGCGCGGCAAAGGAGCCCACTGCCGGATCCATCATAGCACCGATCAGATAGGAGATCACGGTGATGACGGTGACCAGAATACCCTGATAGCCAATATCGAAGACCAGACCGCCGGCAAAGATGCCCTCCTTGGAGTTGCGGGGCGGACGGCTCATGGTGTCAGGTTCGGCATCTTCCATACCCAGAGCCAGAGCAGGGAAGCAGTCGGTCACCAGGTTGATGAACAGCAGGTGCACCGGGTTGAGCAGCGTAAAGCCCATCAGCGTGGCACCAAACACGCCCAGCACCTCGCTCATGTTGGAGGCCAGCAGGAACTGGATGGCCTTGCGGATATTGTCGTAGATGCGGCGACCTTCGCCCACGGCGGCAACGATGGTGGCGAAGTTGTCGTCGGCCAGCACCATGTCAGCCACGTTCTTGGTGACGTCGGTGCCGGTGATGCCCATGCCGATACCGATATCGGCAGACTTGATGGAGGGTGCGTCGTTGACACCGTCGCCGGTCATGGCGGTGATGCAGCCGTTTGCCTTCCATGCGGTGACGATACGGGTCTTATGTTCCGGCTGCACACGGGCGTAGACGCCATACTTCTTGACCGCCTCGTTCAGTTCCTCATCGGAAATGTCGTTCAACTCGGCGCCGGTGATGGCCTGAGAAGCATCGGTGATGATGCCCAGCTCCTTGGCAATGGCCACGGCGGTGTCCTTGTGGTCGCCGGTGATCATCACAGCGCGGATACCGGCTCTGCGGCACTCCTCAATGGCGGCCTTCACCTCGGGACGGACGGGGTCGATCATGCCCGTCAGGCCCAGGAATACCAACTCCTGCTCCAAAAACTCGGGGCTGTTGTCGGCAGGCTTCTCGGCCCAGTCGCGCTTGGCAACCGCCAGCACGCGCAGAGCCTTGTCGGCCATGGCCTTGTTGGCAGCCATGATCTCACTGCGCTTGGCCTCGGTCATGGGCTTGGTCTCGCCGTTTTCGTCATAGTAGGCGCAGCGGGCCAGAATCACATCGGGACCGCCCTTGGTGTACTGCACGTAGGCGCCGCCCAGATCGTGGACGGTGGACATCATCTTGCGGCCGGAATCGAAGGGTGCTTCGTCCACACGGGGCGTGGCCTTCTCCAGATCCTGCTT
>JAZKYM010000027.1:0-2124 GCA_045612165.1 Vescimonas sp. | reverse complement strand
GCCGCAGCGCGGCGAAACTCTGCGAGGTTTTTTTCACAAGCTGTCAAAAAAGAGAAGCCGCAAGGCTTCTCTTTTTTTGCTATGTCGCAGACCCAGGGCTCCCTTGTGTAAAGGGAGGCTTTGCGTGCGTTTCTTTATCCGCCAAACACGGCAAAGTGCATCACCAGCGCATTGACGACGCCCAGGGAGATGCCGGCCAGCACCTGCAGCGGCGTATGGCCCACCAATTCCTTCAGGTCGATGTCCACGATATCCTGCTTCATGAGCTTTTCAAACTGCTCGACGATATCGTTGATGACCATGGCCTGCTTGCCGGCCTCCTGCCGCACGCCCATGGCATCGTGGCAGACGATGATGGCAAGAATGGCGCACACGGCGAACTCAAACGAGCCGCAGCCGCAGCGCAGCGCGGCAAACACGGCAAGGCTGGACACGGTGGCACTGTGGCCGCTGGGCATGCCGCCGTCACCGAAAAGACGCTCCCAATCCAGCTTTTTCGTCATGCAGAAGTTGATGATCACCTTCAGCGCCTGCGCGATGAACCAGGACGAAACACTGGTGATGAGGAAGGGGTTGGTTACAAGCTCTTTGAGCCACGTCATAGGCGTTCTCCTTGCGCATTTTCGTTCTTTTTGCCAGTATACCACACATTGCTGCCGTGATGCAAAGGAAAACGCAGGATTTTTCTTAAAAAAACCTGTGTTTTCCTTTCAGATCTCCTTAACGGCGAAAAAAGCAGATCCTTGACAAATATTGGTGCTCGTCTTATGATGAGGTCAATCAACAAAGGGGGAATTTCTGCTATGAAAGTCTACTTTATCCGCCACGGACAGAGCGAGGGCAACCGGCTGAACCTGCACTGCGGCTGGCCCGACACGCCCCTGTCGGAGCTGGGGCACCAGCAGGCCAAGGCGGCCAACGCCTATTTGAAGGACATCCCCTTTGACCGCATCTATTGCAGCGATCTGCCCCGCGCCAGAGAGACGGCGGCCGACGCGCTGCCGGGCTGCGAGCCGATCTACAGCGATAAGCTCCGTGAGATCGGTGTGGGCCATCTGGCCGACAACCGGGTGGTGGATGTGGCGGCAAAATACGGCGCACCCTATTGGGAGCACGTCAAGCAGCAGGACTTCTCCGCTTACGGCGGCGAGACGCAGCAGCAGATGCGCGCGCGGCTGAAGAGCTTTTTCACCGACGAGCTGGAAACCCTCACCGGCTGTGAGCACGTGGCCGTGTTCGGTCACGAGGGTACGGTGCACCAGATCTTCAATCACGCCGTGGGTTACGACGTGCTGCTGGAGCATCTCCACGTGGACAACGCCTCTGTCACCGTCTTCAGCTATGAGGACGGCTGCTGGAAGCTGCTGAAATGGAACTATACCGGTGCGCTGTGAGCGCAGAAAGGACAATCGCTATGAAAAAGACCATTGCCATCCTCGGCGGCGGAAACGGCGCCCACACCATGGCCGCAGACCTTGCCATGCGCGGCTACCGCGTGCGGATGTATGAAGATGCCGCCTTTATCGGCAAGCTCGGCGTGCTGCGCGACACCCTCACCATCCGCTGCACCGGCCTTCTCAGCGGCGAGGGCAAGATCGACCTGCTGACCGACGACATGGCGCAGGCCATTGACGGCGCCGACTACATCGCCGTTGTCACACCCTCCACCGCCCACGTGGCCGTGGCGGAAAAGCTGCGCGGCCTTGTGAAGAAGGAGCAGACCATCCTCATCTATCCCGGCGGCTTCGGCGCGCTGGAATTCAAGCGCGTGCTGGGCGAGGAGTGCCCCCTCATCGTGCAGACCAACAACCTGCCTTACGACACCCGACTCAACGGCCCGGCCAGCATCTATTGCAGCGGCATGAGCCCCGTCAGCGTGGCCCTGTTCCCGGCGGACGCCGACCGCAGCGTGCTGGCCGACGTAATGGACATCTCCCCTTACGATCGCATTTACGAGGATGTGCTGGAGAGCGACCTGTCGCTGGTGAATCCCTCCGTCCACTCGGGCCCGTGCCTGATCAACATCGGCGCCATCGAGCAGCAGGCGCTGCGGGGCCAATTCTGCATGTACGAGCACTTTACCTTCGGCGCTGCCAAGATCGACTGGGCCATCGACGCCGAGCG
>JAZKYM010000026.1:0-8027 GCA_045612165.1 Vescimonas sp. | reverse complement strand
GTGGGGATAGCCAGCAGGATACCCCATGCCGCAAGACCTGCGGCGCCCAGCGGCGTGTTGCTGCCGGCGATATAGAGATTGGGTACAAATTCGGCTGCGGCATAGCCGGCGGCCGCTGCCGCCATAGTCACGGCAGCCATCACCGCCATGGCGGAGAGCAAGATGCCGTCAGCGGCGGTGAAGCGGTAAGGGGTGAAGTTGGTGCGCTTTGCTGCGCCGTAGCCGCGGCTGCGCATGGAGTCGGCGGTGACGATGGCACCTTCCAGCGCCCAGCCTGTCAGCGCCGAGAGCGTGGCCACGGCGCCGCGGACGGCTTGCCGTTTTCCACCGCCGACGCCCAGCCCGATGCACTGCCGTGCCGTGGAAATCTGTTTTGCCTTGCGGCCGTAGGCAGGCACCAGACGCAGAACCATCACCAAAAGAAGGCTCAAAGCAGGCAAAAGAGGGGCGAAGAGGGCGGTGAATTTGTCGCCGGTCATCACGTGGTTGTAGCACAAAAACCACAAGAGCATAGCGATGAACATAGCCGAGAGCATGGCACCGTTGGCCAGCAGCTCCCACGTGATGTAGCGGCCAAAGAGGGTGCAGATCACGTGACCGCCCTGAGCGTCTTTCAGCGGATTGAGCAGGGGCGAGATGGCGGTGACCAGCAAAAACAGGGGCAGCATGGCGGCAGTTTGCCACAGGCCTTTGCGCCCTTTCAGGCAAACCAGATACACCGCCGCCCCCAGCAGGGACAAGGCCAGATAGGCCGGGTGCAGCAGCATCACCGAGAGCAATATGACTGCCAAAAAGAAGCTGAAGCTGACGGCAGGATGTGCGCGGCTGAAGCGGTCACGACTCATAAAAAACCTCACAAAATAAAAAAGACGCCCCGTTGGGGGCGTTAAGGGCAGCGCATACAGCCGGACGGACATCCCCCAAGAGTCTCGCGGCACAGAGAAAATCGAAGGAGAGTATTCCGGCTCCGGACGCCTCAATGCCCGTTGTCTTCTCGGCTGCTGCCAATGACAAGCGAGCGGCATAATGTCCGTCTACGGCGGCTTGGTACCGCTGGGATTTGACCCATTCCAGTCCTGCGATCAGGCGCAAATGATATATCTGGCAATAGCATAACACGAAATTTGCCACTTGACAAGGGGAATGGCGTGGGGATATAGTGAAAACACAATTTCACACGCTGCATCGTGTTTCGCGTAAAGACTGTCCTTGAGGACAGGCGCCGAAATAAGGAAATCCGGTTGGAGTCCGGAGCATCAAGCGTTGCTGTAAGTGCAGGAGTGCATCATCCGCGCCGTGAGGCGGCCATTGGGAAACTGAGAAGGTAGGGTGGTGTCACGCAGAGGCGAAGGCCTCCCAATGCACAAGCCAGAAGGTCGACGATGATCGAGTATCAGGGGAGCCCTGCCGGCTTTGGCAGGCAAACCCACCGAACACGGAAAGAGTACGCCCGTGGCAGAGTTTATCTCTGCCACGGGTTTTCTTTTGGCAGCGGAAAAGGAGGGATGGAACGGACAGACAGAGCGTTCCCCGTTGCAAAAAGAAATTTTCGTAAAAAGGAGTCAAACAATGAAAAAGAATTTGAAAAAACTGGGCGGTATTCTGCTGGCGCTGGCCATGGTTTTGTCCCTCGCGGCCTGTGCGCCGGTGGGTGAGCAGCAGCCGGAACAGCCCTCCGGCACCGTGGCAAACGGTGCCACCATCGGCACCGGCGCCAAGACCTTCGCCGTGGAGGTCACCGATGGCGAGGGCAAGGTGACGGCCTTTACCGTCAAGACCGATGCCGCCACCGTGGGCGAGGCATTGTTGGCGCTGGGCGTCATCGCCGGTGAGGACAGCCAGTACGGCCTGTACATCAAGACCGTCAACGGCATCACTGCCGACTATGACAAGGACCAGACCTGGTGGGGGTTCTACGTGGACGGCGTTTCTGCGCCGGTGGGCGTGGATTCCACCGATATCGTAAACGGCAGCACCTACGGATTTAAGGTGGAAAAATAAAAGAACCCCCCTCACAATGGCGGGAATTCATAAAACAGTTACACTCCCGGAAGAATTATCTGCCGGGAGTGTTCTTGTATGCAGTGCGGTGATATGGTAGAATAAACTTAACTATTAGACAACTTGAATTTGACGAGGCGAAACTATGGAATATATCATTACCGAATATAAGGATTACAATGAGCAAGAAATACTGCCGCTTTACGAAAGTGTTGGATGGATAAACTACATCAGAAAACCTCAAATGCTGAAAGATGCCTATTCCCACTCATTAAAAAGTTATGCTGCTTTTGCAGACGGTAAGCTTGTAGGTATAATTCGTGTTGTGGGTGATGGTTCTTCGGTAGTCTTTGTGCAAGATTTGCTTGTATATCCCGAACGCCAAAGACAGGGTATTGGTACGGCATTGCTAAAAAGAATAATGGAAGATTATCGTGGTGTGTATCAGTTGCATCTACTAACAGAAAACACCGAGAAAACAATTGCTTTTTATAAGTCTCTTGGTTTCGTTATGGACACAGATATAGATTGCAGGGCTTTTTCAAAATATTGTGTTGATTGATAAATTCCAATATGTCAAACAGATACGAGGGCGCACTTCTATACACCTTTGGGTGTAGTGCGCAATGTGCGGTCTTGCACCGCACCAAAGCCTCCCTTGTGTAAAGGGAGGTGGCACGGCATTAGCCGTGACGGAGGGATTGTCCATGCAGTCAAAGCATAATAAGCAGTTGGTTCCTTTGGCAAAGCAGTTGCGAAAGGAAATGACGAAGGAAGAACGACATCTTTGGTATGACTTTCTACGCACCCATCCTGTTCGTTTTTCCAGACAAAAGGTACTCGGGAAATATATTGCCGACTTTTATAGTGCAGAAGCCAAACTGGTAATCGAACTGGACGGTTCGCAGCACTACGAAGATGGAAATATGGAAAAGGATACGGAACGCACCACTTTTCTGGAAGGTTATGGTCTTACCGTTATTCGAATTCCAAATAATGAAGTCATCAGGAACTTTCAAGGTGTTTGTGAGTATATCGATGCTGCGGTAAAACAATCCCTCAGTCAGCTTCGCTGACAGCTCCCTTTACACAAGGGAGCCTTTCCTGATCCGATACACAACAAAAAGAACCGACCTACGATCGTTATCATAGGTCGGTTTAACTGTTTTACAGACATCCGCCTAAGCGGGGGATTTTCTTTATTTTGCTCAGTTTCTCAGCCAATAGCGGCGATGAAGAGGGTGGGATCTTCTGCCAGCTTGCTCTTGGCCCAAGTCAGCATGGCTTCCACGCTGACGGGGGCGGTGACAACGCCGTCACCCATGGTCTTCTCTGTGACGGATGCCAGCCATGCGTCACCGGCGGTGGTGCGCACATAGTAGGCGTAGCTGACGCCGGCGTTATCCGGCTGCAGGGGTGCGGCCTTGTCGGCATAGAAGGCCTTCTTGCCGCCTAAGATATCCACGCAGTCCTGCACCACGTTGGAGGCGGTGGGGTAGCGACCGGCACCCTGACCGTAGTAGCTCTGACGGCCCAGATACTCGGACTGGAAGGAGATCAGGTTATAGTTGGCAGGCACGGCGGCTTCCAGCGCGTGGGAATCCACCAGCGTGGGCTGCAGCCATGCAGCCACACCCTTTTCGGTGCGGCGTGCGGTGGCAATGAGCTTGCAGACATAGCCTTCGCTCTGGAAGGTGGCGATATCGCCGTCGGTGACGGTGCGGATGCCGAACATGGGGATATCTTCCTCGTTCAGCAGAGCGTCAAAGGCGATGTTGGCGGAGATGGTCAGCTTGCGGCGGATATCGTCGCCGTCGATGTCGGCGCTGGGATCGGCTTCGGCATAGCCCAATTCCTGGGCCTTCTTGAGAATGTCGGCAAAGGCCACGGGGGCGCGGTGCATGGCGTCCATGATGTAGTTGGTGGTGCCGTTCATAATGCCGCTCACCTCTGTGACGGTGTCGATGCGGCAGCAGCGCTCCAGATTGATGAGCCACGGGATGCCGCCGCCCACAGCAGCGGTGCAGCGCAGCGCCACGCCGTTTTCGGCGGCCAGAGCAGTCAGCTCACGGTAGTAGGCGCTGATGACGGCCTTGTTGGCGGTGACCACGTTTTTGCCGGCGCGCAGCGCAGCGGCGATATACTCAAAAGCAGGGTGGACGCCGCCCATCACTTCCACCACGGTGTCGATGGTGGGATCGGAGACGATGTCGTCGATGTTGGCGGTGGAGATAGCGGCGATCTCATCGATCTGGCGGCGCACCAGCACGCGAGCCACTTCCATATCGTCGCGCTTGGCGATGATGTCATAGGCGCCCTTGCCCACCACGCCGAAACCCAGCAGTGCAATTTTCTTCATTGGTAAAATCCTCCTTTTGGGGACGAAATTTTTTATCATTTTACTCCGTTTGTGCGGCGGTGTCAACGAAAAAGGGACGGCCATAGGGCCGTCCCGTCACTTTCTTATTCCAGCTCCTGCGCCTTGCTGTTGAGCTTGCCCAGATACCGGTAGATGCTGGCTTCACTACTGCGCAGTTCGCGGGCCACATAGCTCACCGAGCCTTTGAGGAGGAACACGCCCTTGCGGTTGAGGATGTCCATGATCTCCATCTTCTCGTCCTGTGTCAGACGCGCCACATCCACAGGGTAGGCGTTGATGACGGAGGAGACGATACTGGCGGTGGCGCCGGCGATGGAGGTGGGGTAGCTGCGGCGCATTTCATCCACGGAGGGGTCGTTGTGGTCGGCGATGAGACTGGTGCCGCTGGCCATGCCGGGCTTGATGAGGCCGCCGCACAGGTCCATCACGCGGCCTGCCAGCTCCTCATAGCGGCTGGAGTCGAAGTTAACGCACAAAAGACCTGCCAACTCGCCGTCAGCGCCCTTGATGAACATACTGTTGGAACGCATCTTCTTGCCGTTGGCGGCGGTGGATTCGAAATTGAGCACATAGTCGTGGGTCTCGTGCATGTGACTGGCGACATATTCCAGCATCTTGTTGCTCAGAGGAGAGCCCAGATGGCGGCCGGTCAGTTCGCCGTTGGCGATGGCGATGATTTGGTTGGAATCGTCGCTGAGCTCATGTAGGGCGATCTCGTAATCGGGGCCCAGCACGTGGCCGAGAAAGTCCACGAGAAGTGTGTAGTGCCGTTTCAGTTCCAGATCCATAGTAGGTGCCTCCTTGGTGATGGGGTATGCCGCGCGGCAAAGCCCAACTCTTCAACATTTTGTATCATAGCATGTTAAATGGCGGATTTCCACTATTTTCGACGGAGAATTTGGGGCGGTGGGAAAAAGTTTACAAAATGGCGAGAAAATATCCCTCTGCCGCGCGGCAGAGGGATGGAGATAATGTGTAGGGACGTTGGCTCTCGAGGTAATAAAGCCCGGTCTCTATGGGGCAGACTTAGCTGCGAAGGCAAAAATGGGTGAAAAGGAATTGGAAATAACTGGGTCTAAATCGGCCGATTATGTCGTCCCGGGAGAGGGGTTGCCTCTCCCGGGTGTTGGGTGTGGGGAACATGAGAGAAGAGGTTGTTCGTGCTTTTGGAGGGGGGGAGAGAACATCTCATATTTAAGTAACTACGGCAGGATTTCCATGTAAAATGCCAATCCGCTGTGTTCCCCGTAATAAACTTTTGCCTTAAAGCGTCCTTCCGGGAAGGCTTTGTCGGCATCAAGATTTGAAAAGAAACTGCCTTCTACAAAATAGCCGGTGGCAACTTTTAACGAAACATCAGTCCCGTTTTCGTCAGTAACAGTTATTGGATGGGCGTACCAATTTACAGGCGGAAAGTTTCTTTCATAAATGCCCGTTATACAGTTAAAGCTGCCTAGATGATTGTCTTTCCAACACGGAAGACTCAGGGCAATTAATAAAACAGCGCACAAAGGAAAACCTATTGCGGGCATCAAACACTTTTGAAGTACTCGACGATGTTGTTCTTGATTCTTTTTTCCTTTTACCTTATCTTTTTTCTTTTGTAGGTAAAAAAGATAAGCAACACCTGCGATAAGTAAATATATCGCAACTTCTATCCATACGTTGTTTAGATAACATTGAGATAAATATTGTACTCGTTCATATCCAGTCATTACACAGCGTTCCTCCGAATGTGATGATCTACGTAAGTTGTAACAGAGCCCCATACAGTGTTAGTGCAATAAGCATCTATTTTTTTATACGTTAAATAATCCTTGAGTGCATTAGTTCCTCGAACTCCATATGCGCGAGCCTCTACCTTAATATCACTAATGGAGTTAGGTACAGCGGGGCAAATCGCAAATGATACTAATTCTTCAGCTGCTGTTTTAAAAACATCTACTCCATACTCCACCCAATCCCAAGGATCGTTGTAAACAATGCAATTTGTCAGCTGTTTAATACCTGAGCCAACCACAGCATTGACACCACCCGCCACGAAAGGATTTCCGATAGCTGCACTAATTGCTCCGCTAAAAGCCGCTTGCACATAGTCGCCTGGATTATTTTTTACAATTTCCCAAAAGCTTATGCCATTATCTCGGGCATATAGTAGATCTCCAATTGCTTGTGAAGCAACTCCCAAACCTGCGCCAATAACAATGTGCCAATATTCTCCACCATCATCTTTTCGGCTGATAGGATTATTGTCACAGTAGGCGAAGAGATTTTTGTCCCAAGTAGCGCTATCGGGAGAAACCGTCAATACTGCGGTAGTATCCGCATTAATAAACCGACCCCAGTTCGGGTTATAGTACCGGCTCTGGAGGTAATACAACCCGGTCTCGGTATTGTAAAAATAGCTGCCATCAGTTCATTTTCATAGTATCAGTTTTTGTTCTCCGTTGCAACAAAAATCCCCACCTGCCTGCGGCAGATGGGGATTTTGCAATACGTTTTTTAGAACTCAGCATTACCAACCGTACGGGGATGCAGCTCCGCCCCACAAAAACGCTGGTTTTTGTGGGGACCCCTGCAGGATTTGGCATGCTCGGCGGAAGTGAATTCCGCCTGCGCCAAGGTTTTGCCTGCGGCAAAACGCTTGTACGCGCATACGCGCGATGCGCGACGTGGAGCATTGGATTTGCAAAAGAAGAATCCCCATCCGCCTGTGGCAGATGGGGATTTTGCAATGTGTTTTTTAGAACTCAGCATTACCAACCGTACGGGGATGCAGCTCCGCGCCACAAAAACGCTGGTTTTTGTGGGGGCCCCTGCAGGATTTGGCATGCTCGGCGGAAGTGAATTCCGCCTGCGCCAAGGTTTTGCCTGTGGCAACACGCTTGCACGCGCTCACGCGCGGTGTGCGACGTGGAGCACCAGTCCTGTGAAGAGGGGAAGATATGACTTAGAACTCAGCATTACCAACCGTACGGGGATGCAGCTCCACGTCGCGGATGTTGGAAACGCCGGTGAGGTACATGACCATGCGCTCAAAGCCCAGGCCGAAACCGGCGTGGCGGCAGGAGCCGTAGCGGCGCAGATCGCAGTACCACCAGTAATCCTCGGGCTTCATGCCCAGCTCGATGATGCGGCTTTCCAGAATGTCCAGACGCTCTTCACGCTGGCTGCCGCCGATGATCTCGCCGATGCCGGGAACCAGACAGTCGGCGGCGGCAACGGTCTTGCCGTCGTCGTTGAGGCGCATGTAGAAGGCCTTGATCTCCTTGGGATAGTCGGTGACGAAGACGGGACGCTTGTACACCTGCTCGGTGAGATAGCGCTCGTGCTCGGTCTGCAGGTCGGTGCCCCACTCCACGGGGAAGTCGAAGTTGGCGTTGTTCTTCTTCAGGATCTCCACAGCCTCGGTATAGCTGACGCGGCCGAAGGCGGAGGAGGCCACATGCTCCAGACGCTCCTTCAGGCCCTTGTCCACGAAGCTGTTGAAGAAGTTGATCTCATCGGGGCACTTATCCAGCACGGTGCGGATGATGTGCTTGACCATGGCTTCCATCACTTCCAGATCGCCGTCCAGATCGCAGAAGGCCATCTCGGGCTCGATCATCCAGAACTCAGCGGCGTGGCGCTGGGTGTTGGAGTTCTC
>JAZKYM010000025.1:0-6259 GCA_045612165.1 Vescimonas sp. | reverse complement strand
AAGGAGATCATCGCCAGCGGCCGTGTCCCGGTCGTCAGACTGGATCAGGTGTTCCGGCAGAAGAACGGAAGCCGGATCGCAGCCAATGCAAAGCTCATCCGACATGGTAACCTGAGTCTGGAATACGGGCCTGATTTCGAGTTCTACGACTCGACCGACATGTCCGTATCCGCCGAGATCATCGAGTCGCTTTATCTGCAGGAGACTGCCAGGTGCGGCATCGATAATGTGGTGCTTCTGTCGCCCTACCGTCAGAAAACGGAAACCGGCGCCAATGCACTGAATCAGCGGCTCCAGGGTAAGGTCAATCCGCCTGCGGATGGCAAAATGGATGCAGTGCATGGTCAGAGACGGTTCCGAACCGGTGATAAGGTCATGCAGATCAAAAACTGCGAGGACATCAACAACGGCGACGTGGGCTACATCACCTCCATCACCGGCACGCAGACCGAATCCGTAATCCGGATCGACTTCGGTGATGGCCGGCTCGTGGACTATGAGAATGCGGATCTTGATATGCTGGATCTGGGCTACGCCTGTACCGTCCATAAATCTCAGGGATCGGAGTATAAGAGCGTGATCATCAACCTCCAGTGTGCCCACTCGGTTATGCTGGTGCGTCCGCTGATCTATACCGCTATTACCCGTGCCAAGGAGAAGGTCCTGATCGTTGGAGAGCGCAGAGCCCTTTGTACTGCCATCCGTCGCATTGACACGGAACAGCGAGGGACAAAGCTGGCCCAGCGAATCCGTGAATTCAGTAAGTAAAGAGAAAGAAAGGGAGTAATCATTTATGGCAAGCGTTTTGCAAAAATACACCGACATGAAAAGCCGCCTCAGTAACCAGATCACTGCAGGTCAGCTTCCCCCGGAGCAGATGCTCCAGTACCAGGAACTGCTCTACCGCATTGATGTCCTGGAGAGCCTTATGGCCTTCGGCAAGACTGCTCCTGTCACGATGGATCAGCGGATCTTGGTCTATCATTATCAGATGCTGGATGCGTTTATCATCTGTTTGCTTCAGGAGCGTCGCTTCGGTCAGCCCGGAGACGAGAAGGTCAAGCAGCAGCGGGAATGTGCCTACGGGAACCTCAATTCTGTGGTCACCAATTGTCGGAAGCAGTTCTCTAGCTTCAACCCCGTTGCTCAGGATACCTACCGAGGCGCAGTGCAGAACATGATCAATACCATCCTGCCTGCATGGGTGTCCTACAGAAATACTTATGTCGCAATGAATTTGGGAGGTAAAAATGAGTAATACAGGTCTCGCAGCACAGTCCGCTGTGCTCGGCACGATCCACAAGGTGGAGGGCTTCGATCCCAGTGCCTATGCCATTGACTACACCGACCTCAACACCGGCGAAACCAGAAAGCGTCTGCCTGTTATGGCTCAGATGGCCTGGTTCCGTCTGGTGTACCCCGAGGGTAAGCTTTCCGTGACGGTCACCCCCGGCAAGGACTGCTTCGTGGCAACCGCCAGAGTATATCCCAGCTACAAGGATCCCGTGGACTGCTTCCTTGCAGAGGCGACCGCATCCCGTGGCTATGATCCTTGCAAGCCCTCCGTGTCTCCCAGAGAGTGGGCGCAGACGGCTGCTGTCGGTATTGCCCTGCGTAATGCAGGTTTTGGCCTTCAGTTCGGCGCCGCCGGTGATGAGTCTGCTTCTCAGGCTCCCAACGAGCTTTGCATCGTTATCGATCCTGTGCCCACCCAGACCGGTGATTCCACGGACGGCAGCGGTGCCGGACCCATTCCTGTTGCTGCAGAACCTCCCAAAGAGGCTACCAAGGAGTTGACCCCGGAGCAGAAGTTCCAGCAGGCATCCGGCATGATCTGGCCCACCAAGAAGCACAGCGGCAGAACGCTGGGCGAAGTCCTGCAGATGGATCCCACTGCGATCAACTGGCTGGCAAACAAGTACAGCGGTAATCCGGAAGTATCCGCCGCAGCCAAATTCATGTGCGAGTACGCCATGTCCCGTACAGGTGCCTAAGCATAACATCAAGAAAGGGGGATGCTCTGCATCCCCCGGGAAGGAGACTCCATGGAACGGATTCGAATGATGGATATCATTCCGTTGATTGGGCTTCCGGAGCCGAAATACGGACGGGCATCCTATAATGTTCCATGTCCGTGCTGTGACGATAATCCAAAGAAGAAGCATCTGAACATCCATTTGGAGAAGGATGTCTTCCGGTGTCCCAGATGCGGCTTTGCTGGCGGTGTATTTGATCTGTATGCCCATTATGCCGGCATCAATCGTAAGAATGCCAGGGAGATCCTCTACGCCAGACTCAATCTGAGCTACGGAAGCGATTGGATGAATCTGCCGCAGAGGCGGGTTCTACCGGTTCAGAGTGTCCAGGAGTGTCCCATTACAGATATCGACACAAGGCATGATACCTACACTGCACTGCTCAGTAAGCTTTCATTAGCCTCAGACCACCGGGATAATCTCCTTGGTCGAGGTCTTTCAGATGAGATCATCACCGAACTAGGCTACAGGACAACTCCGGCCGTAGGTACCACGATGCTTGCAAAACAGCTCCTGGCTGAAGGCCATTATCTGCCCGGCGTTCCAGGCTTCTATCATAATACCAATGGCGAATGGAGCTTCATCCGGGAAAGTCGCGGGATCATGATCCCTGTCAGAAGCCCAGAGGGCAAAATCCAGGGCATACAGGTCCGAAGGGACAACCTCACAAAGAGAAAGTTCCGATGGATCTCCAGTGTGGGAAAGCCCGACGGTACTCCAGCTGAGGGCTGGACCCATCTGGCAGGAACTCCGCAGGAAGCGATCCTGCTGACCGAAGGGCCGCTCAAGGCCGATGTGATCCACCATCTGACCGGATATACCGTTCTGGCTGTTCCGGGTGTAAATTCCTTATCGCAGCTGAAGACAGCTCTGGAATACATGCGGGAGCATGGCACCAGACAGGTCATGACGGCTTTCGATATGGATTACTTGTCCAATCCCCATGTACAGAATGGGTATATGGAGCTTACCAGGCTCCTGTCAGAGATGGACTTCCATTTTGGAACCTATCTCTGGGATCCGCAATACAAGGGACTTGATGATTATGTGTGGGAACACTGTTATCATCAAGGTTAATAGAGCAGGGAAGAGGCGGACGATACGTTCGCCTCTTTTTTCTGCAATCACTTTTATCTTGTAGACAAATTCTCAAATTTCGAGTAAAATGATGTTTACTAGAGTACGACAAACTTGAATTTGACGAACAGTAATGTAGTAAACATGGAGGAATCACATATGAATATTAAACTCATGCCGATCAACGATGATAACAGAGATGCTGTTTTAAGCCTTTCCTCTCGTGAAGATCAACCCTTTTGTGCACCCAATGACTATTCCTTGGAACAGGCCGAAGAATGCAATGCAGAATGTCCCGGTGTAGCCCGGCCCTTCGCTATTTATGCTGAGGAGAAGCCGGTCGGTTTTTGTATGTTTGCCTTCGACCCCGAAGAAGAGGATCCGGAGGACAGATACTGGCTTTGGCGCTTTATGATCGATCAAAACGAACAAGGCAAGGGATATGGCCAGGCAGCTTTGGCAGAGATCATTCGTTATTTCGAAGAGAATGGCGCAGATCGGATTTTTCTCAGCACCGAACCCGAAAATGAATGTGGCGTACACATCTATCATAAGGCCGGTTTCGTAGAAACGGGCGATATTGATGATGGGGAAGCTGTCATGAAGTTGATGCTGCCGGTTAGATAAATTCCAATTTATCTAACTGTTACCCCACGGATCATTAGTACTCCTTGGGTACACTTTATCTGTACTGGGTGCAAAAATACTTGCTAGGGTGCATCCAAGCGCCTTGGGGTGCAAATTCCGCAATAGGGGTGCATTTGTCAAACTGTCGCCATAAATTGTATCCATAATTATCATCAAACCCAAGAAGTCGGAGACCGCTGATGCGGTGTCCGACTTCTTTTTTGCCCGCCCTGTGATATTTGCAACCGCGGGCGGCGGCGCTTTTTCGGTACAATGGAGCAAAACCCAAAGGAGGATCGACGATGATTCGACGGATCATTACCATTGACGAGGAAAAATGCAACGGCTGCGGCCTGTGTGCCGCCGCCTGTCACGAGGGCGCCATCGGCATGGTGGACGGCAAGGCCAAGCTGCTGCGGGAGGACTACTGCGACGGTCTGGGCGACTGCCTGCCCGCCTGTCCCATGCAGGCCATCTCCTTCGAGGAGCGGGAAGCCCCCGCCTATGACGAGGCGGCGGTGCTGGCGGCCAAGCGGGCCAAAGAGGCCCCGGCCTCCTGTGCCTGTCCCGGCGCGGCAGGGGAGGAGGTCAGTGAGCTGCGGAACTTCCCGGTGCAGCTGCGGCTGCTGCCGCCCCACGCCGCCTGCTTTGACGGAGCCCATCTGCTGGTGGCTGCCGACTGCACCGCCTTCGCCTGCGGCAGTTTCCACCGTGACTTTATGGCCGGCCGGGTGACGGTGGTGGGCTGTCCCAAGCTGGATGCGGCGGACTACGCCGAAAAGCTGACGGAGATCCTGCGGCAGAACGACGTCCGCTCCGTCACCGTGGTGCGCATGACGGTGCCCTGCTGCAGCGGACTGAGCCGCGCGGCGGAGCTGGCGGTGGCGGCCAGCGGCAAGAACGTGCCCTTCAAGGTGGTCACCCTGTCCACCGACGGCCGCATCGTGGGATAAGAGCGGGTGGACAGCAGGGAAGAGGTGTGCTATACTGTCCTCAACGACACCGAAAGGAGGCGCAGCGATGAAAAAATACATCAAAGAATCGGTGATCGCCGTTTTGCAGATTCTCCTCTTTTACGCCTATCCCGCCTATGCACTTCGCATTGACCCCATGGGTGCGGTGTTTATCATGCTGCTGGCCACCCTCGTGCTGTCGCTGGTGCTGGGCATCTGCAGCCGCAGCAGCCTCAAGTGGGCGTACCCGGCCTTGTGCGCGGTGGTATTTTTGCCCACCGTCCCCATCTACTACAATTCCTCCGCCCTCGTCCACGCCCTGTGGTATCTGGTGGTGGCCGCGGTGGGTCTGGCCGTGGGCAGCGGTCTGGGCGCGCTGGGGCGAAAGGCAAAGAAATAAACGTAAAAACGGCAGAACGGCAGGTTCTGTCGTTTTTTGTTGCACACGGGACGCCGGCATGGTATACTTTGGACAAATCCCGAACACTTTGTGAAAGGAGCGCACCATGAAAGAATTCTGCGCCTATTTTTTCGGTGAGGGTACTGCGCCGGAGTTCGGCCTGTTTACCCCTGCCCACTTTGCCCCCATTTTGCTGATGCTGACCATGATCTACCTCATCTACCGCAGCCGCGACAAGCTGCGCGAGTGGAAGCATGAGGAGAAGATCCGCTATGTGCTGGCCTTTGTGCTGATCCTCTCGGACATGACCTATTACTGGCGTCTGGTGGGCATGCCCTCTCTGGGTGCCAACCCCATCGACAACCTGCCTATCGGCGTGTGCGGCTGGGCGGCCATCTTCTGCAGCTACATGGTGGTGGGCAAGAGCCAGCGCCTCTTTGACATCGCCTATTTCTGGCTGCTGTCCGGCTCCCTCTTCGCGCTGCTGACGCCCACGCCCCTGACCTACACCGGCCCCACGCGCTTCCGCTACTACCAGTTCTGGACGGAGCACACCATGGGTTACATCGCCATCTTCTACATGATTTTTGTCCACAAAATGCGCCCCACCGTCCGCTCTGCGGTGCGCTCCTATGCGGCGCTGCTGGTGTTTGCCATCATCGCCTACAACGTCAACGTGATGCTGCCCGGCGCCAACTACCTCTATCTGGCGCGGCCCGAGTCGGCACCCTCCGTGCTGGACATTCTGCCCCCCAACTTCGCCCTGCGTACCGCCATTATCGTGCTGGTGATCACGCTGATGTTCTTCCTGGCGTATCTGCCCTGGCTGCTGAAGGATAAAAAGGCGGCAAAAGCGGCGCAGAAGGTGTAAAAATGGTGAAAAAGTTACTCATTACCGGCTTTGACCCCTTCGGCGGCGAGACGGTGAACCCCTCATGGGAGGCGGTGCAGCTGCTGCCGGAGACGGTGAGCGGCTGGCAGCTCCATAAACGGCAGATCCCCACCGTGTTCGGCAAGGCGGCGGAGGTGGTGCTGGCGGCGGCTGAAGAAGTGCAGCCCGACGCCATTTTGTGCATCGGACAGGCCGGCGGACGCAGCGCCGTGACGCCGGAAGTGGTGGCCATCAACCTGCGGGAGGCCCGCATCGCCGACAACGAAGGCGTGCA
>JAZKYM010000024.1:0-18452 GCA_045612165.1 Vescimonas sp. | reverse complement strand
AGCCAGTACGTCTACCGCTGTGGCTGCTCTCTCATCACCTCATCCAAACACCCTCTGGCCTCAAAAACAAATCTTACCCCGGAAGACTTCTATGGGCAAACCCTCATTCTGCCCGCCGTCTTTGACAGCCGTGGCCGCCTGTTGGACATGCAGCGGCTTTTGCTGCGGAGCTTCGGCTGCACGGAAGAGGACTTTGCCCGCATGACCACCCGCATGGTGGACACACTGGAAACCAAACAGTTCCTTGTTCGCTCAGGGGCAGGAGCCGGCATTACTGGAAACTGCATGGATTATGCCTATGACACCCGCTATACCCTGTTCCCCTTGCCCGGGGAAACCATGGAAATCCACGCCGTCTGGCGAAAAGAGAATCTAAACCCCGCCATTCCTCTGTACCTGCAAATACTGTCGGACGCCCCCGAGATTGACGTGTTTCGCAGCCAGACATAAAAAACCCCCGGGTCGGAGTCCCGACCGGGGGAATCTTTTTAGAGGAGGTGAAGTAATTTAAGAATTACTTACGGCCAACCAGAGCGTCGTCCAGGGGCTTGCCAGCAGCTGCACGATACTTATCGTCGAACTTCTTAACGCGAGCAGGCTTGAACAGCAGCAGCATGATCAGGGAGATCACACCAGCGATGGCCAGGAAGATGAAGCAGGGGCCGGTATCGGGCATACCCTGAGTCTTGGCAGCGTTAATGAACATCAGCGTAGCAATAACAACAGGAGCCATGTTGTTCATCAGGTTGGCCAGAGGATTGACCTTACCGAACACGGTGGGGAAGTCCTCGATGCGCCAATACTGAACGGAACCGGAAACAGTGTAGTTGGAGGAAGCACCCATGAAGATGCCCAGGATCCACATACCGGCGATAACAGCAACCTGAGAGCCGGTAGCACCGATGACGCCGGAGATGATCATAGAAATAACAGCGACGATCATGGACTTGCGGCAACCGATCTTGGTATCCAGGACGCCCAGCAGATAGCTACCCAGAATGGCAATGACGGAGTTGACCATCAGCACCATATCAAACTTGGCAGAGGTGGGATCGATACCAACGGAGACGAAGATGTTGGTGGTCTGAGTCATCATACCGACGGAACCCATCAGCATGAAGCCCATGGGGATAGCCAGCAGCCAGAAGTCGGGGCAAGCCAAAGTATGGCCCAGACCCCAGACGGAAGTTCTGCGGTTCTCGACCTCGAACTTGGTCATGGCGGCAGCGATCTCGGGAGTCATGGACTTGTCGTTGTCACGATAAGCGCCAACCATCTCGGGGAAGTCCTTCAGCAGCAGGATGGCCAGCACGACGCCGACGACAACCAGAATGAAGAAGGGCATGTAAGCCTTACGAGCAATGGGAGCAATAGCAGCGATCATAGCCTCTGCAGGAACACCCTGTGCGGCCATACCGATGGACATACCGATAGCCTCGCCCAGGAAGATACCCATCAGAGCGTTACCGACGGGGAAGGCGCAGGTGACCAGGCCCATAACGGTACCCTTACGACGGGGGAACCACTGGCCAACCAGGATGCCGATGATGAAGGTGGACCAAACGATGACGAACAGGCAAGCGACGAAGTAGCAAGCATTCCACAGCTTACCGGGAGTGCACATCATCACACCGAAGGAAGCAGCGATGGAGATGACGCCCATCACGATGCTCAGGCGGTAGATGCTCTTGATCTTGCCGATGAAGGGGGAAGCGATGACCTGAATGACCACGCCCAGAACAGCAGCCATGGTGTAGATCTTGGCAACACCCTGAGTGCCGTTGACGGGATCATAGTAGCTGCCCAGTGCGTTCATGGGCCAGTTGGTGAAGCATACGAATGCGATGTAGGCCAGGAACTGATAGATCATCAGAATCCAGCCGCGGAAACCGAAGCCTTTGGTTTTCTGTTCCATTTTTTCTCTCCTTAATTTACGTAGTAATTCCGCCCCTTTTTCAGAGCAAGGATAGGTACGCTAAACATTTTACCAGTATGTGAAAGCTCAGACAAGCAGTTACTTGCAAAACATTTTCTTTTTGAAATGCCACTAGGTAACCATTTGGTATCTATCTGAATATCAAAAATAGAAAAATATTCACATATTACCGAAAAATTACAGTAATTTCGTCCAGCTACTTCGACTATTTCTACAATTTCGCAAGCATTTTTTCGGCGTTTTGCCGAATTACAAAGCCGCCCGAAAATATCCGGACGGCTTCGTAATTAAAGCGAAAAACAACTTACTGCTTCAGATAATCGAAATTCTCGAACACGGGCACGCCGGTGTACTGCAGCACTTCTTCCTCGCCCTTCAGAGCGCGGATAGCACCGGCGGCCAGAGCTTCCATCTCGAACTCACCGGGCTGCACGCTGATGGGCGCAATCCAGCTAACGTATTCGGTCAGCTTTTCCACCAGATACTTCTCGTGGGAAATACCGCCGGTGAAGATGATGGCGTCCACCTGACCCTTCAGCACGGCAGCGCAGCCGCCAACGGCCTTAGCCAGCTGATGGATGAAGGCATCGTATACCAGCTTGGCATACTTGTCGCCGCTCTCGATACGGGCAATGATCTCGCGAGCATCGGAGGTGCCCAGATGGTCAGCCAGACCACCGTTCTTCACGATACGGTCATACAGCTCCTTCTCGGTATACTTGCCGGAGAAGCACAGGGAGACCAGATCGGTAGCAGGCAGCCAACCGGCACGGGTGGGAGCCATGGGACCGTCACCGTTAACAGCATCGTTGACACTGCAGTACTTACCCTTGCGGTGAGCAGCCACAGTGACACCGCCACCGATATGGCAGCAGATCAAGTTCATGTCCTCATACTTCTTACCCACGGAGTTGGCATAACGGATGCAGTTTTCCTTCTGATTCAGGGGATGACCCTTGCTCAGGCGGAAAAACTCATGGAAACCGCAAATACGCTCCACGTCGTCCAGTTCATCCACATCGGGGGGATTGACACAGAACACCTCGCCGCCGTAGACCTTCTGCAGCTCCTTGGCGATCTGGGGGCCCAGCGTGTTGGGGTGACGGACGGTAAAGCAGGCGCGTGCATGCTCCAGCAGCTTCTCATTGGCAGCGTACACACCGCCAACCAGACCAACCAGACCACCGCAGCGGGCAGCAAAGGCGTCCACGCCTTCCAGAGACACGCCAGCCTTATTGATCTCGTCCATAATGGTTTCCATGCGGTAGGGCAGCTGATCACGGATCTCCTTGAACTTCTTCAGCTCTTCGGCAGCGTGATCCACATTGGTGCCCCAAACCTTCTTATCGTCTTCGAAAAGAGCGATCTTGGTGCTGGTAGAACCAGGATTGATAACAAAGATTTTCATCAATGGTCTCCCCTATTACTCATCCAGCAGCTCGCAGACGAAGTCAACAGACTCGCCGATGGTAGCCTTACGACGGAACTGCATGAAGGGGATCTCCACGTCGAACTCGTCTTCCAGCAGGGTGATCATCTGAGAATAGTGACCGGACTTGATGCCGATATCAGCATACTTGGTATCCTCGTTGTAGTCCTGAGGACCCAGCATAGCGGTCAGACGCTCGATGATCATCTCGTAAACATTGCTACGTTCTTCCATTGTAAATACCTCTAATTCATAATTTTATCGTTTGCAGGGAACAGGCTTCACAGGGCAGCGAGGCTTGATGGCGCCAGCCATCACGATGGCTTCTTCCTCGCATGCACTCACGCACTTGCCGCACTGGGTGCACTCACCCTGATCAATGACATGGATAAACTTCTTCTTACCCATAATTGCATCGTCATCACACTCGTCCATGCAGTCACCGCAGCCGATGCACATATCAGGCAGAATGTGATAAGTAACGAACTTCTTGCACACGCCGGCCTTGCAGCCCTTCTTGGTAATATGAGCAGCAAACTCGTCGGCGTACTTCTCGAATACAGCCAGAGCGGTTTGAGCCAGCTCAACGCCTTCTTCGCAGATAGACTGCGTGGCCATCAGTTTGCACAGCATGGTCATCTGAGCCATGTCGGTAGCGCGGGAGCGCTTCACAACGATATCACTCAGCGTCAGTTCCAGCTGCGTAGCGCCTTCGTAACCGTACACGCACTTGCCGCAATCCTGGCACTTGTGACCCTTGACATACTTGAGCAGTTCATCTACGGGGCACTGCTTTTCGGAGAGATTCAACAGCTTTTCGTTCATCAGTTGTCACCTCCGTATTCCATCCACAGCTTGACGGGCTGGAACTGCAGACGCAGGTCGCACTGCAGGCAGCGCTCAGACTCGCACTTGGCCTGGTCGCAGCTGTAGGTGTGATAGACATCGATCTCGTCCTTGACACGCTCATCAGCATCGCGAAGCGTCTGCTCCACGCGCTCCAGCTTGCCAAAGCCTTCGATACGGCCGATATGAGGATCGGCGCTGCGCTCGCACAGCGTCTCGGCGATCTCGCCGTCGCCGCCCAGATAGCGGTCGATCTCTGCGGTCACCAGACGACCCTGCTGGATAGCCTTGATGACGAAGCTGATGCCGGTGATGGCATCGCCTGCAGAGAACACGCCGTCCACGCTGGTCTTGAAGCCATCCATCACGGGGAAGCCACGCTCGTTCAGAGCGATACCGAAGTTCTCGAACTCCTGCAGACCGGTGTGCTGGCCAGTGGCGAACACAACGCTGTCACAGGGAACGACAGTCTGGCTGCCCTCTTCCACCACCTCGGTGACCTTGCCGGTAGCGCGGTCATAGGTAGAGGACAGAACGGTATGGATGCGCAGACCGGTGACCTTGTCGGGAGTACCCTCGATGGCCTCGAAGGAACGGCCGGGCAGCAGGTTAATACCTTCCTCGGCGCCTTCAGTCTGGTCGTCCATGTCGGCCAGAATCTTATCCGCCTGCTCCAGGCAGGCCAGATTCACCTTCATGCCCTTACGGATCAGGCTGCGGGCCACATCGTAACCCACGGAGCCGGCACCGATCACGCAGACGGTTTCACCCAGATAAGACATATCCTTATTGGCACGGCTGTCAGCCAGCACGTCCATAGCAGTGTAGACCTGCTTAAAGTCGGAACCGGGCAGAGGCAGCTTTTTGCCCTTGCTGACACCAACGGCCACCAGAACGGCGTCGTAGTTCTTCTTCAGCTCGGCAACATCGCTGACCTCGCAGTTGACCTCGGCCTTCACGCCGCTGTCGAGGATGTACTGAATCTCAGCCATCACGTCTTCCAGAGGCAGACGGTAGGCAGGAATACCACTGGTCATGGGGCCGCCCAGCCGGGGACGCTTCTCCAGCACGGTGACATCGTGACCCAGCTTATTGAGGTAGTAAGCAGCAGTCAGACCGCAGGGGCCGGAACCCACAACGGCAACACGCTTGCCGGTACGCTCCTTCATGAAGCCCTTGGCCTTCCAAGCCTGCTCGGGATCGTTCTCCACAGCAAAACGCTTCAGGTTGCGGATGCCCATGGGATCGTTGATATTGCCGCGCTTGCAGCCGGTCTCGCACAGATGGTTGCAGATATGACCCAGCACCAGAGGGAAGGGTACCTTCTCACGGATGATGGCCACAGCATCGCCGGGGCGACCCTCACGGATAGCGCGGATATAGGCAGGGATGTCGATATGCGCAGGGCACTCGGCAGAGCAAGGCACCACGTTATCGGCATAAGAGTTGTATCGATCCATCAGGCCGACAGCGTCCACGATAGAACCGGTGGGGCAAACCTCGATGCAGGCGCCGCAGAAACGGCAGCCGGCCTCGATCAGGCTCTTACCATCGGGGATACCGGCATGGATACCGGAGTTATCGCGGATATAGTCCAGCACCTTGACGCCACGCTTATCCTGGCAGGCGCGGATGCAGCGACCGCAACGGACGCAGCGAGTGAACAGATGGGTAATCAAGGGATTCTTTTCATCGGTAGCCACGGGACGAGGCTTGAGACGCCAATCCTCACCGTTCACACCCATGTACTGGTACAGGCTCTGCAGTTCGCACTTACCGAACTTGGGGCAGCCGGTGCACTCAGAAGGATGGGTAGCCAGCATCAGCTCCATGGAAGTCTTACGAACAGCCATGGCAGCATCGCTCTTGCTCTCAACTACCATACCCTCTTCCACGATGGTGGTACAGGAGGGCACTGCAGTTTCAGCACCGTTGATGGTCACGCTGCACAGGCGGCAGCCACCCTTAGCTTCCAGGTCGGGGTGGTCGCAAAGATGGGGGATATAAATCCCCGCATCCAGCGCCGCGTGCAGAACAGACTGACCTTCACGTGCTTCGACGGTTTTTCCGTCGATCGTCAGTTTGATCATACTTATTTCGTTTCCTTGCTTGAGTTTTTACTTACCACTCGTTGACCTTGGCAGCAATGTCCTCAGCAGCCATACGGCCGGAGTTCAGGCAGAAGCCCATGGTGTTGCCGGGCAGAGTGAAGGGATAGCTGTCGCCGAAGATGGAGCAGGCATCGGTACCAACGCAGTACAGACCGGGGATGACCTTGTCATTCTCGTCCACAACCTGCAGCTTGTGGTTGGTCTTAACGCCACCCAAGGAGCCGTAAGCACCCACGAACTGACGGCAAGCATAGAAGGGGCCCTTCTCGATGGGTTCCATGTAGTGACGATCCTTCTCGAACAACTCGTCGAAGCCGGCAGCGCACATCTCGTTGTACTCTTCGACCTGAGCCATCAGACCATCGACATCGATGCCCATCTTCTCAGCCAGCTCCTCGAGGGTGTCGGCCTTGTTGACGTACTTGTAGCCAGCAGCGATATCGCGCTCCAGAGCCTCGTCAAACAGGTCGTACAGGTTCTCGGGATGGACGCGGGAGATGATGTCGGGACCGCGCTTCTTGTACTTCTTCAGCAGCTTGGAGTCCATGATGATGAAGGCCGCCTTGCCGGGCTGGGAAGCGATGGCGTTACCGGTGAAGGTGGTGTTAGCGATCTGATCCTCGGGCATGAAGCGCTGACCGTTACGGTTGACCCACAGGCAGGGCTGACGGAAAGCGCCGTCCATGACGAAATGGTTCATGTTGTCAGGCAGCTGATACATGATCTCCATGATCATGGGAGTCTTGGCAGCGCCGGCAGCCCAGCACATCTTGATGCCTTCGCCGCGCATACCGGGAACAGCAAAGTTGTAGATGGTCTCGCCGTACTCGAAGCCGGTGCACTCCTTGATCATCTGGGGGTTCTCGCCGAAACCGCCGGTAGCCACGATGACGGCCTGAGCGCGAGCCTCGATCTCCTCGCCGTTCTTGTCAACAGCGATAACACCGACAACAGCGCCATCCTCAACGATCAGGCTCTTAACGGGGGTCTCCATCTGGAAGTCAGCACCGTTGGCCTTAGCATACTCGGTCAGCTTCTTGTTCATAGCGGTAGCAGCACGGGGGCCGGGACGACCGCCGCCCTCGGGCTTAACAACGTGCCAGGTGAACTCACCGTCGGAGTAAGCACGGGTATCCTCGGGAGCAGTGAACATACGCTCAACGCCAGCGAACTCGACGCCCACGGTATCCTCCAGCCAGTCGATGGTGGAACCGGACTTGAAGTAATAGTCACGGACCAGACGGGCGTTGACATTGTAGTGGGTGTAGAACATGTGCTTACGGAAAGCTTCACCGGGAGTCAGAGCGACCATGTGGGTGCGCTGAACGCGGGAACCGACACCCAGGGGGCCCATACCCATGTTGGCAGCACCACCGGTGGTGTTGCTCTTTTCGAAGACCAGAGTCTTCAGGCCGTTTTCAGCGGCAGTGGCAGCAGCAGCCAGACCGGAAAGGCCAGCGGCAACGACGATAACGTCAGCTTCCATTTTTCTCATAGTTAGTTCTCCTTTTTAAAAAAATTTTCTTTACTTGTCCAATTCACAACACAGCAGAAACGCAATATTTCAAACATTTGGCTAAAAGGAAACGCTCAAAATCCGCCCATTTTGTGTAGTATATCATAATTATAAAAGCAGCCATCGGATTCGTCATCCGATGGCTGTCAAATATAAGATATCTTCAGCCGACTATTTTCCGACATTTGTCGGATATCCGACAAATTATTCCGACAGCACTTCTCCCTCGCCAAGGCTTCGACTCTTCAGATAATCAATGAGGTAAAAGGTAAATTCATAGGCAAACAACTTCTTTCCATCATATATATCTGTGCCTAAAAGTTCAGCAATTTTGTTCATTCGATAGAAAAATGTACTTTTATGAATATGAAGGTATTCTGAGGCCGCAGAAGCGTTACGGGAAGAAAACACATAAGCACGCAGCGTTTTCAGCAAATCGGTGTGATATTTCTGGTCATGCTTCATAATCAGACGAATGTCCGGATAAATCTGCGCCAGCAGCTGACCGTTCCCCTTTACGTGGGAGAACAAATGGTGAATATACTCCTGCTCATAGTAATAAACACGCTCATCGCCCACCACATTTCTCGAGCAGCACTCCGCCTGCTCCAGTGCATAATTGGATGTCAGCAGCGAAGTGTAATAATAGCTGATGCCGCAGCGCATGCGGTTAAAGTCAAGCAGCTTTAACAGCGCCTGCTTTTCTCTGTCTTTCAGCGCTTTTGGCTCGCTTCGCGGAAGCAGCATACACAGCCGGCCGCGAATCACGCTGACCAAACCTTCGGGGAAAATATTCAATATCTGCTCATAGTAATAGTTGCTGGCCGCATGCTTGCTCTCGGGATCGTCAAAGGAAAAATGCAGCATGAAATAATACGGCTGCGGTTTGCGTTTCAATTGCAGGAGACGGCGCTCAGCAAACTCATCGGAGCTGAAATGGCCATCAATCAATTCCTGCAGATAATATTCGTACTTTAAGCCGCTTTCCACTTCAAAACTGTCATTTTTCTGCATTTCTATGGAAAGTACCTGTGCAAGGAACTCAATTAATTCCAAATCAATCGGATGGAATCCCTCCGCCCGGCCGGGACAAAACAGGTAGGCCACCAATGCACGGTTGATACGTACCGGCTGGAACGCAATTTCGAAGGGGAACTTTGCATCCCGGCAGACATACGGGCGCAATGTTTCCATGATGTGAGAGGTATGCCGCTTCTCATCCATTTCCAGCGTCACGTCAAACTTGACGTACTGCTTGCCGTTGACGATCTCCATATTTTCCATATCCGGGACGACCGCCGTGGGCACCGCCGCCAAGACGCCAAAGCTGGTGTCGCACATCGTCAGCGGCATCTGGATCACATTGTATACGAGTCGCAGATAATGCTGCAGCGAGTGCTTGGACTGCAGCGCAGCGAACAATTCCCGCCTCACCCGCTCCGCTTTTTGTATCATAACTTCGTTTTCCATACCGGCACCTTCTTTCGACATCATTATATCCGACAAACGTTGAAAATACAAGGAAAATTATCGCGCCAAATTCGTTATTTGCCGAAACGAGAAAGGCGAAGCCCATCTTCGGACTTCGCCTTTTGTGACACAATATCAAAAATAAGCCGGCATTTGCCAATCAGAACGGGCCGTTTCCGTTCACAGCGGTGATCGCAGCAACGTCCACATCGTGCTCCACACTGTCCCAATGTTCCGTCAGCAGGCCGTCGGTGACACGGTACATATCAAACACCTTGTTGACCATACCATTGCCCATGGTGCACTTGAAGAAGACTACCACAAGGTCGCCTTCCTCCACGGCGTAAAGAATATCCATGTGCGGCTTAAAGCTCAGGAACTTCTGAGCAAATGCGCGGAAACCTTCCCTGCCGTTAGCAACCGTGGTACTGTGCTGCTTATAATCCGGATGCATATAGCGCTCCAGATTGGTCAGGTCATGGCCGTTAAACACTTCCTCATAAAACTTCAGAACCAGTTCTTTATTCGTCATACTTCCCTCTCCACTAATTTCATAATAGCTTGTGCGAAATCTTCAGGATCTTCTCTGGCAGCATTATGTCCGCCGGGAATGGCATACAACGGGCACTCAAGCGCCTTGGAAAGACGGGCGGCACATACTGCCAACGGGGTGTCTTTTCCTTCCTCACCCCACAGAACCGAAAGGTTCACCTTGCATTTCATCTGCGGAACATGGAAATCCTTATCGAAGCCAAAGGCAAATTCATTGCGGATAAAGACCAGTCCGTTGGCCGTGAAGTTAATCATCTCCGCTTCCGTCATCGGCTTTTTGCTGGGCGCGGAATTAGAGCCCAGAAACAACAAAAAGCGATTCAGGGCTCGGTTGTACTTCCCTTTTTCGATTGCCTCGAAAATTCCTTCGATCAGATCCCAGCTCTCTTTATAGTCAGGCAGCAGCGAATAGAAGGGCGGCTCGTGCAAAAAGACCTGATCCACCACCTCGGGATGCCGCGCAGCGAGATAAGATGCCACTGCTGCGCCGCAGCTGCAGCCCACCACGATCGCTTTTTGACCGGGCGCCACCTGTTCAAGAATCCACGCACCGTCATCGCCCTGCGCGTTAAAGTATTCCGTGCAATCACGAGCTACATAGTTCTCATCCTGCACGCTGCGGCCGTATCCGCTGCGGTCGTACAGAATCACCTGATACTTCTGCGCCAAAATAGGTGCCGTGTCAATAAAAAACTCACTGTCACAGGCTGCACCGTGAATCAGCAGCAACGGCTGCCCTTCGCCAATCGTACGGCAATAAAAGCTGCAGCGCTCATCCCGTGTCAGCGTTAACTCTTTCCATTGCATGATTACATTCACCTCGCAAAATTTGCTTACAGCTTTTCCGGTAGTCAAAACCACCGGAAGTTAAAAGTAAAGGTCTCGCCAATATGCGAGACCTTTTTCTTATGGCTTACTTGCGGTAAGCGACTTAGGCTTCGCGCTTATTGAGGCTGCGGCGCAGGAACACGATCAGCACCTCGCCCACGACAGCCAGAGCAGCGGAAACCAGGAACGCAGGCTGATAGCGGCCGGCACTCTGGAAGATGTTTGTGATCACGATAGGGCCAAAGAAACCGGCCAGCGCAAAGCCGATGAACATAATGCCATAGTTGACACTGTTATACTTGCGGCCAAAACGCTGTGCGGTGAAACCGGGGTAAATGCCCATAATGCTGCCGAATGCAAAGCCGATGGCAGCCAGACAGGCGCAGAATGCAACCATGCTGCTCTCGCCGCAGAATGCCAGCAGCGCACTGGCAACAAGAGATACAGCGAAAGTAATGCGCATCGTACCGGTAGCGCCAACCTTATCGGAAATACTGCCGGAGGCCAGACGGCCCAGCGTATTGAACAGTGCGATCACGGACACGATCACAGCTGCCTTGGCAGGCGTCAAGGCCATCATTCTCTGGGCAATCTGAGATGCCTGAGAGATGACCATCATGCCGGAAAATGCACCGCACAGCATGATCAGCATCATCATGTAGAAATCAGCAGACTTCAGCATCACGCGGAAATCGCTGTCCTTCACAGCAGGTGCTGCTGCACCCTTGGCTGCAACAGTACCAACATGGAAATCGGGAGGGCAAGCCTTGATCACAAAGGCAGATGCGCAGATGATCACCATCATGATGGCACCAATGACTTTGAAAGCCGTCGTGACGTGGTAAGCCTCAGCCAAAGAGTTGGCGACAGGAGGCACAATGATGGAGCTGGCACCATAGCAAGCAGTAATCAGACCACCGGCAAAGCCACCCTTGTCAGGGAAGAACTTCACGGTATTGGACACGGTAATACCATAAATAAAGCCAACACCCAGACCAACACCCAGACCGTAAGTCACGATCAGCATGCCCAGAGTCTTGACAAAACCGGAGCAGATCATACCTGCGCCAAACAGCACACCGCCTACCAGCAGAACGCCCTTGGGACCGATCTTATCGTTGACAAAGCCGCCGCTAATCATGGTCAGAGGACCAACGGCGTTAGCAATCGTAAACACAATGGCCAGACTTGCAATTTCGTGGCCGGCACACTCAGACAGGTACTGACCCATCGGAGAGGCAAAGGCGCTCCATGCATACAGAGAACCGATGCACAAAGTCACCAGGCAGCTGGCAATCAAAATGAGCCAGCGCTTCTTCTGAAAATCCATAATCTTCTCCCTTAAATCAGACATGCTCCGGCAAACGTTGCCAGAGCGCGTCTGTCCGTATTATTACTTCTTGCTGCCGGCAGCGCGCACAGCAGAAATCACGATGTTGCCCTTCAGCTCAGAAACGGGAGCGCCGCGGGAGCAGTCGCACACGACCTTCTGGAAGCCCTGCAGCATGGGGCCGTAAGCATCGGCCTTACCAAACTGCTGGATCAGCTTAACGGCAATATTGCCCACGTTCAGGTCGGGCCAGATCAGCACGTTGGCCTTACCGGCAACCTTGCTCTCAACCTTGACCTTCTTGGCAGCCACAGCAGGAACGATAGCAGCATCCAGCTGGAACTCGCCTTCGATGGCCAGATCGGGGCGCTGCTCATTGGCGATACGGGCGGCTTCGATGACCTTGTCGATCAGCTCGCCGGCGCCGCTGCCCTTGGTGGAATAGCAAACGATAGCGCAGCGAGGTTCCCAATCCAGCAGGGCGCTGACGGTATCGCAAGCAGAGATAGCGATAGAAGCCAGTTCCTCGGGACCGGGGTTGGTGCACACGGCGCTGTCGCCGATCGCCAGCAGAGAGCCCTCGCTGCCCTCATAGCCGGGGATATCGCACAGACCGATGCTGGAGATGGTGGTAATACCGGGCTGCATGCCCACGACCATCTGGCCGGCCAGGATCACGTCACCGGTGGTGTTGTCGATACCGGCGAAGGTAACATCGGCCTCGTCCACAGCCTGCATGACGGTGGCGAAGTACAGGGGGTTCTTCATACGGCGGTTCAGAGCCTTCTCCTTGAGCACGCGGTCGGGCTGAGCGATGTAAGTCTCGATCAGCTTAGCCTTGTACTCCTCATCGTTGATGTCAACGATGGTGAAAGCACTCTCTTCATAGCCACGCTCAGCGCACAGAGCCTTCAGCTGGGCAGCATCGCCCACCAGAATGGGGTGAATGTAGCCTTCCTTGCCGCACTCATAGGCAGCCTGCATGATCTTCTCGTTGTCAGCTTCAGGGAAAGCAACGCGCTGAGGATTCAGCTTTGCTTTCTCATAGATCTTTTCCAGAATGTTAGCCATTTTCTTTCTCCTTGCGCCTGCAATTACAGCAACTCTTCAACTTTATCCACCAGATCGGCGATGGTCTTGCAGGAAGCGGCGTCAGCCAGCTGCACCATAACGTCCAGTTCGTTCTCGATTTCGGAAACCAGGCCCACCATCAGCACGGAGGTGCCGCCCAGATCTTCTCTGATACGGGTGTCCATAGACAGAGTTGCAACGTCCTTCTTGTAAGACATGGAAACCAGTTCCAGGATCTTTGCTTCCAGTTCAGTTCTGTTCATAGTAATATTCTCCTTATTATATAATTTTAATTAAATTATTCTTCCACCAGGTCAAACACGACGGTCTTGAAACCGCCCTCGCGCTGGAAAATGGCAGCCTTGACAGGCACGGGCAGCTTGCCGGCATCCATGATTTCCTTGCGCTTTTTCTTATTGATGCCGCGCACCACAGCGTTCACCAGAGTGCCCTCTTCCAGCTCCACTTCGCCGTAGGCAAAGTTACGTCTACCCAGATTTTCATACTCAGGCTTGGAGGACAGAGCTGCAGGCATAACGATGGACTTCATCACGCCCTTGCCGCTGATCTCATACCACTCGGTCTCCAGATTGCCGCAGGTGTTGCAGGCATATACGGGAGGAAACTCCACAGCACCGCACTCGGGGCACTTACGGCCCAGGATCTTGCCTTCTTCCAGGCCCAGGTAAAACTTCTCAACAACTTTTTCCAGTTTGATAGCCATAGTCTGTTCCCTCCTATGTTATTCAACAGTCTTCAGCATGACGGTGCACACGTTCTGAGAACCGCCGTAACCGCGCAGCAGACCGATCTTGGGCAGCTTCTTGACCTGACGCTCACCGCACTCACCGCGCATCTGCATGCAGCATTCATACACGTCAGCCATACCGGATGCGGCATGCGCATGACCGAAGGAAGTACGGCCGCCATTGGTGTTGATGGGCTTGTCGCCGTCATAGGCAGTACGGCCCTCGCAGATGTACTTCCAGCCTTCGCCGTAGGGCAGATAGCCGGCGATCTCAGCGGCGATCAGATGAGAGGTGATGATGAAGTCGTTGGCGAAGAAAATGTCCACGTCCTCGGGCTTCACGCCGGTGACCTCATAGACCTGACGGCAGGCCTCTTCGGTGGCACGGATCTCGAAGTGAGGATTGGAAGCTTCCATGCAGGAACAACCGATGCCCAGAATCTCGATAGGCTTGTGCTTCAGGTTCTTGCAGATCTCGGGGATCATCTCGGTAGCGCAGACGATGCAGGCAGCAGCGCCATCGCACTTCTGCTCAATGCACTCAGCGCGCAGGAAGTCGCCCAGACGGGGATTGTAGGGAGAACGCAGATACTCGATATCGCTCTCAAAGCCCTTTTCCTTGGCGATCTCCTCGAAAGTAGTACGGCACAGAGCCAGTTCGCACTTGGAGGCGTTGCGGCGATTGTTGATGACCATCCAGTTCAGTGTGTCATCCATCTGCTCGGGAGTGATGCCGCGGGTGCGGACATAATCCTCAGCAGCATCGTCATAGATCAGCTCCATGGGAGCCATCAGGCTGCGGCCATAGGCACGGTCATACAGCCATGCGGTGGTCTTCAGGAACTTCTCCATGGTGATCTTCTCACGCTTATAGGGATGCTTGGGAGTATCGATTGCATCGTTGGGATAAGGAGCGCTGTCACCGAACTCCACACAGCCGGTCATGACGCAGTTATACTTACCGGAAGCAACAGCGTTCACAGCCTGCTCCAGAGCCAGATAGCCGGTGCAGCAAGCCTCGGAGTGATGGATAGATGCTCTGCCCTTCATACCAAACCAGTTGGCGATCTGGGCGTTGGGGGTCAGATAGCCCATACCTGCCAGAGGATTGGCAACACCATGGAAGTAAAATTCCACGTCTTTGGCGGTGATGCCGGCATCTTCCATTGCCTTCAGCGCGGCATAGCCAAACATCTCGCCCTCGGTCAGGCCATCAGTCTCAGGGTTGTCTACAGTGTACATAAAGGGGGTGCAGCCCACACCGATAATGGACACGCTTCTGTTGTACTTGCCGGGATGTGTCTGGTTCATATTGAATGCATCCTTTCTACATTTGTTCTGCGTCAAAAAGCACAATTTTCCCTATGCTAATCTTCTCAGATTATCATATCTTTTTCAACTGCACGCGTCAAGTACGTGTCTATATTTTACTGGACATATTGACCCAACATGTCCAGTCGAATCTAGCAAAAAATGCTATTGTATTTGCTTTTTCTCAAATGAAGTTATACAATAGTACCAAATTTGATCTGTTATCAAAGGCGCTGCACCTTTCTTTCAGAATTTTGAGGTGAACTTTCATGAAAAAAGCCAAAGAGCAAATACGTCAACAGGTGTTGGAATCGCTGAAAAGCAACCACATCCACCGCATTCAGGTAAAGGCCATCACCGATGCGCTGGGAATCAGCCGCAGCACTTTTTATCTCTATTACGATTCCACCTACGCCGTATTACAGAATATTGAGGACGTTTTTTTCGAAGGATTGGAAAAAATCAATGCCACCTTCTGGCGCTATCCGCTCAAGCAGGAGTATATGCACCAACCCCACCCGGTACTGCTGGAGATCCTGCGCTACCTGCGCGCCAACAAAGAAGTGTCCAACGTCCTGCGCGGCCCCTTTGGTGAACCCATGTTTCAGGTGCGCTGCCGCAAGTGTCTGGAAGCCAGCCTGTGCCCCCTCCCTCTTATGAGGGTTTACTATCCCGAAGATACTGAGCTCCATATCGCCTATTTGATTGGCGGCCATCTGGAAGTGCTCAATGAATGGATGTCAGCCGACTGCCCAATTCCCGATGAAGAGTTTGCTGTGAAGTTGTATCGCGTCATGTACGCCGGCCTGTTCCCTAAGCCTTAAATACCAAAATAGTGCAGAGATCTGCCGTTTTCTATCAATTACACCAAGGCAAAAGAGCTGTTCGACTAACCGCATATAAAAGGTTCGGAGTCAAAGGACTCCGAACCTTTTTTCTCATCTTTCCAGTAGCTTAAACGACAGCACCAGCAAGAGCCGCTCGTCAGGGTCGTTCAGGTCGCAGCGGATCACACTGCGGATATGGTTCATACGGTAGAGCAGCGTGTTTTTGTGGATAAACAGACGCTCCGCCGCACGGTTCAGATTGCAGTCACAGTCAAGATAGACCTGCAGCGTTTCAAGTAGCGAGAAGGAAAATTCGCCCTCCGCTTTTTGCAGTCTGGCAATGTCGGGACTGATCAAAAATGCGGTCTGCTCCTCAGGGATAAAGGAGAGCATATGCCCCAGCATAATGTCCTGATAAAACTGCACGCCCTCTTCGTCAACCTTTTCCAGCGCCGCAGCCGCCTGCCGGAAATATCCCTGCAGCGCACTGAGGTCGCGGAAGGGATTGCTGACACCGCAGCGCAGACTGTGGGATACCAAAAACCGGCAAAGCTGCACGATCTGCACATCGTGCTCCCGCTCATCCTCACCGCACAGCAGCACCGCCAGATGTTCCTTGAACTCCACGCAGATCAGCGACATATCCGATGCCTGCTGCTTCAGCAGCGTCGCGTAATATGCCGCCAGTTGGTGATCCACACCGGCCTTCACATCGATATAGAACAGACGAAACAGTTTGTCGGCCAGACCCGGCAGGCTTTTGAGACTCTCGCGGATCATTTCGTCCGACAAAGGCGCGCCATGCAACAGATCCAGCACAATGCGATGCACCGGACTTCCCACAAACATACTCTGGTTTTTTGTGATGAGCCGCTTGAGATGTCCGGTAATGATCTCGCAGAAGCGGCGCACCAAGGGCGAGGTATCCCCGTCCACACAAAGCACATTCAGACGGCTGACAAATTTTCCGTTTTTCCAGATATTGCACACAATGGAGTCGAAGGGATAGATCTTCGAACGGTAGATCAGCGGGACCAGCGAAGGCGCCAGCAGATCCAGATCGCCCTGCTGCTTCATTTTTCTGGCGCTTTCGGGCGAAAGATATCGTTTTTCGCTCATATGCTTCCATTCCGGATCTCCCTCAATGGCGATGTTGGTAATGGCCAGAATGCGGTAGCTTTCGTCCAGATAAAACATAGGCAGCCCGATGGCGTCGCTGGCCTTGTCGACAATCTCCTGCTCGCTGCTGCAGCGCAGCAGCGCGTTTTCCAGCTCGTCCAGCCGAAGCTTGCTCATCATCAAGGCGTTGAACACCTCAAACAGGTCTCCCCTCTCCACGACGATGCAGTTGGGACAGTCGCACTGTCCGCCGCCAACGCAGACAATCAGCGCCTGCCGGAAGCGGCAGTTTTCCGCCCCTTCATCCGTTACATAGATTGTATCCGGCCGATCCTGCGCTTCTGCCGACAGTAAAAGCAGCCGGTTGGCCATCTCAAACGTAGCATTTTGCTGCACCAGCACACCATATGGTTGCAGCGTATGGAGTACAACATCCCAGATCAACTGCGGCGCCCCCTCTCTTTTGTGATACTATCACAAAAATATACCATAGTTTTCTATTCTCTGTCCGATGACAAAGCACGGCACAGATGGTATTAATATAGTATATATTACACAATTGCACGGTTCTTGTAAATGTTATTTGTAAATTAAGCGATATTTATTTAAAAATTTATCATATGGAGGATGATTCACATGACCGGTCGCGAAAACATGGAATTGGTCTGGCAGCACAAACAGCCTGTGTGGGTGCCTATGATCAACACCGATGCCCAGATGATCATTACCCCCGAATTCAACGATCGCCCGCTCTTTATGAACGGCACCGATGATTTCGGCGTGCAGTGGGAGCTGGATCCCCAACATCCCGAACTGATGACCCACGTTAAACCCGGCTGCGAGCGCTTTGACGACATTACCGAGTGGCGCAAATATGTCACCTTCCCCAGCTGCAAGGACAAAAACTGGGAAGCTGCCGCTATGCGTACCAAGGCAATGTGGGCGAAAAAGGATCAGATTCAGGGCTACACCGTAGGCAATATGGGCGGCTTCGAGCGTATCTGCGCTCTGATGGGCCACGTCAACGGTCTGATGGCTATGTACGATGACGAGGAAGCTTTTGCCGAGTTTATCGAGGCTTATGCCGACTACCGCATTGAGCAGTTTGAGTACATCAAGAAGTATCTGGACGTGGACTTCGTTATGATGCACGACGACTGGGGCAACCAGCAGAATATGTTCTTCTCCCCCGAGATGTGGCGCAAGTTCTTCAAGGAGCCTGAGCGCCGTATGGTCAAGCGCTGTCAGGAGCTGGGTATGCACTATATGCACCACAGCTGCGGCTACATCGAGCCCATCATCCCCGATCTGGTGGAGATCGGCGTAGAGAGCTGGCACGGCGGCGCACCCGTCAACAA
>JAZKYM010000023.1:0-1836 GCA_045612165.1 Vescimonas sp. | reverse complement strand
GGGGTGGGCTTCTTGGGGGGGAATGAATAAAAAAGTCCGCCGGGCAGGGGCGGGACGTACTTTTTACATGCAATTTACTTGGCGTACTCCACAACCTTGGTCTCACGCAGCACGTGGACCTTGATCTGGCCGGGATATTCCAGTTCGTTCTCGATGCGCTTTGCCAGCTCACGGGCCAGAATGACCATCTGATCCTCGCTGACCTGCTCGGGCTTGACCATGACGCGAACCTCACGGCCGGCCTGAATGGCAAAGCTCTTCTCAACGCCGGGATAGTCGCTGGTGATCTCTTCCAGCTTCTGCAGACGCTTGATGTAGTTCTCCAGATTCTCGCGGCGAGCGCCGGGACGGGCGGCGGAGATGGCATCGGCTGCCTGCACCAGGCAAGCCACGATGGTCTTGCACTCCACGTCGCCGTGGTGGGCCTGAATGGCGTGGATGATATCTTCCTTCTCGCGATACTTACGGGCAAACTCAACACCCAGTGCAATGTGGGTGCCTTCCATCTCGTGGTCGATGGCCTTACCGATATCGTGCAGCAGACCTGCGCGCTTGGCGGCGTGGACATCCACACCCAGCTCGGCAGCCATGAGACCGGCGATATGGGAAACCTCGATGGAGTGCTGCAGCACGTTCTGACCGTAGCTGGTACGGTAGTGCAGACGACCCAGCAGCTTCTGCAGCTCGGGGTGCAGGGAACGGACACCGGTTTCCAGAACGGCGCGCTCACCCTCGGCACGGATCACAGCGTCCACCTCGCGGCGAGCCTTCTCCACCATCTCTTCGATGTGGGTGGGATGGATGCGGCCGTCGGCGATCAGCTTCTCCAGAGCCAGACGGGCGATCTCGCGGCGCACAGGCTCAAAGCAGGAGACGGTAATGGCCTCGGGGGTATCGTCGATGATCAGATCCGCGCCGGTCAGCGTCTCCAGCGTGCGGATGTTGCGGCCTTCGCGGCCAATGATACGGCCCTTCATCTCGTCATTGGGCAGGGGAACCACACTGACGGTAATTTCAGCCACGTGGTCGGCAGCGCAGCGCTGGATGGCGGTGGCCACGATTTCACGGGCGCGCTGGTCGGCTTCGTCCTTGGCGCGAGCCTCGATCTCCTTGATCTTCATGGCGGTCTCATGGGTCACCTCGGACTCCACCTGAGAGATCAGATAATCCTTTGCCTGCTCGGCGGTAAAACCGGAAATGCGCTCGAGCATTTCGGTCTGGCTGCGCTTGATGATGCGGATCTCTTCCGCTTCTCTATCGGCGGCTGCATGCTTGGCAGCAAGAGCCTCTTCCTTCTTCTCGATCATTTCAGTCTTATGATCGATATTTTCTTCCTTCTGCTGCAGTCGGCGTTCCTGCTTCTGCAGGTTTGCCCGGCCTTCCTTGACTTCCTTCTCATATTCACTGCGAGCCTTCAGAATTTCTTCCTTGGCCTCAAGGAGTGCTTCACGCTTCTTGTTTTCGGAGCTCTTAATCGCTTCGTTGATGATACGAGTCGCTTCTTCTTCCGCGCTGGAGATCTCTTTCTCCGCCACGCGCTTACGGTAGTGAATACCGAGAGGGAACCAGATGGCACAGGACACGACAGCCACGATTGCAGCTACAATGTAGCCAATGGTGGTCATGCTCAGGTTCCTCCTAAATATTGGTTTTGTCTATGGTAAAGAACTATCCGGCACGGACAATTCCCACATATAGATGATAACCGGAAAATTCCCCTAATCTCCCGATAATAATCCTTATTTATTCTATCCGCATTATGCGAACCTGTCAAGGGGGGAAATGTCCTGTAAAGTGGACATCGGACCATTGTTTTCTACTGTCTGCCATCAGCAA
>JAZKYM010000022.1:0-9456 GCA_045612165.1 Vescimonas sp. | reverse complement strand
GCGGGCGGCGGATCGCCGCCCCTACGCCGTCTGCCGTAAAATCCGTAGGGGCGGCGATCCGCCGCCCGAGAAAAAAGAGGACGCCTTACGCGTCCTCTGCTACCTCTTCCCATTTCGGCAGTGTGCCGGTTTGCTCGTACGTCTCCAGCGCCTGCTGCATCCACGCCTTCAGCTGCTCCACGCCCTCATCGTTCCACGGGAAGCTGCGCTCCACCACGTCGGTGGCCACTTCGTAGCAAAAACGGGTATAGACGGCGGTGTGGATGGCGCTGTGGTCTTTCTCCATCAGATAGCGGTAGCGGAAATTGCCGATGCTGCCGGTATAGTTAAAAGCGCGCATGAACCATTGGTTGGTCAGCTGGGAAAACTGGGGATGCATAGTCAACACTCTCTTCCAAACGTTTTTTTCCAGTATATCACGCCGCCGCCCGTCAGGCAAGTGGCAGCGCCTTGAGAAAAACCTTTTCACCGCCGGAAAAATGTGATATACTATATACTCCGGAGAAATCGGATTTGCGATCAAATACCACAAAAGTGAGGTTTATGAATATGAGCAACAACGCAGTCAAGCGCATCGGCGTACTCACCAGCGGCGGCGATGCACCCGGCATGAACGCCGCCATCCGCAGCGTGGTGCGTACCGCGCTGAAAATGGGCATCGAGGTGGTGGGCATCCGCCGCGGCTACGCAGGTCTCATCAACGGCGATATTTTCCCCATGGATACCGGCAGCGTCAGCCACATCATCAACCGCGGCGGTACCATGCTCTACACCGCCCGCAGTGACGAGTTCCGCACCGAGGCCGGCCAGCAGAAGGCGGCTGCCACCTGCAAGCTGCTGGGTCTGGACGGTGTGGTGGGCATCGGCGGTGACGGTACGTTCCGCGGCCTGCAGGATCTCAGTAAGCACGGCATCGCCGTGGTGGGCGTTCCCGGCACCATCGACAACGACATCGTCTGCACCGACTATACCATCGGTTTTGATACCGCTGCCAACACCGCCGTGGAGTGCATCGACCGCCTGCGCGACACCATGCAGAGCCACGAGCGCTGCAGCGTGGTGGAGGTCATGGGCCGCCACGCCGGTTATCTGGCCCTGTACGTGGGCATGTCCGTGGGCGCTACCGCCGTCATCGTGCCGGAGGAGAAGTTCGACTTCCAGCGCGACGTGGCCGAGAAGATCCGCCGCGCCCGACTGGGCGGCAAGACCAACTTTATGATCGTGGTGGCAGAGGGCGCCGCCAGCGCCGTGGAAGTGGGCGATATGATCCACAAGGAGCTGGGTCTTGACCCCCGTGTCACCATTCTGGGCCATATCCAGCGCGGCGGTACGCCTACCGCCAAGGACCGCGTCATGGCCACCCGTATGGGCTACGAGGCGGTGCGTGTGCTGGCCGCAGGCCGTACCAACCGCGTCATCTGCTCCAACGACGATAAGATCTTCGATCTGGACATCGAAGAAGCGCTGGCCATGACCAAGACGCTCAACCCTGCCGAGTACGAGGTCATGGAAGCCATGTCCGGCGTGTAAGGAGCGCAGCGTCATGTTCAAACTGTTTGATCCCGACAGCGCGTTTTCCCGTGGTATGAATACGGTGTGGGATCTGGTGGTGCTCAACGTGCTGTGGCTGTTGTGCTCGCTGCCGGTGGTGACTGCCGGCGCGGCAACGGCGGCGCTGTATGGCGTGCTGTTCAAAATGCGCGATGGCCGCGCGGCACGGGTGGGCCGTCAGTTTTTCGCAGCCTTTGCCCGTAACTGGAAACGTGCCACCGGTACGTGGCTGGTGATGCTGGCGGCAGCCGCTCTTTGCGGTCTGGACCTGCTGGTTTCTCAGTCGGAAACTGCCACAGGTGCCGTGTTTCGGGTGATCAGCGTCGGCGGCCTGACGTTTCTTGCCATGATGTGCACCCTGCTTTTCCCCCTGCTGGCCCGGTATGAAAATACGTGGAGCAACCAGCTGAAAAATGCGGCGCTGCTGGCGGTGGCCAATCTGCCGCGGCTTTTGCTGTGCGGTGTGTTCTGGGGCGCGGCTGTTGCGCTGACACTCTGGTCGGCCCAGACGCTGTACGCCATGATCCTCGTGTGGCTGCTGGTGGGCTTCAGTTCCCTGCATTGGCTGAATCTGAGGATCCTTCATCCGGTCTTTGCCCGACTGGAACAGGAATAACGAAAAAGGTGCGTACCCCGTTGGGGGTACGCACTTTTTACTTTGCATTTTTGCGCAGATGCCGGGCTGCGAAAAGAAAGGGAGGGAAAGGCAAAGACCCTTCCCTCCGGATGATTACACGTCGAATACGCCCATGATCACGATACCGATGACCACCAGCAGCACCATCAGATAGTGCTTGCGGGAGAGCTTCTCCTTCAGGAAGATGCGGCTCCACAGCACGCTTGCCACGCAGTAAGCGCTGATGATGGGGGCGGACATGGCCAGATGATCCTCGTCGGCGATGGCGTAGATGTAGGCGAACTGACCGGCAGTTTCGAAGATGGCGCCCACGTACTTGGGGCCTTCCACGCGGGCCACCAGCTTGTCGCGCTTGACCAGCAGCACCCAGATGGCGCTGACGATACCGGCCAGCAGGAACGTCAGCTCATAGGCCACGTTGGCGCTGGCTTCGTAGTCGCTGGCCACAGAGGCGGCAGAGACGATGGTTTCGATCTTGCCCAGCACCACGCTGTCGGCAAAGGTGCCGGCGGCGTCGAGGATGCAGTAGGCGATGGGCAGAGCCAGAGCCAGCCAGCTCTTGGTGTACTTGAAGTTGCCGGCCTCCTGACGGGCGGCGCGCAGATCGTCATCCTCACGGGCTTCCACGATGCCAAGGCCGATGACGCCCACGCATACCAGTGCGATGGCACCCAGCACCAGAGGGGGATAGCTCTCACCGGCGGTGAGGATGGCGAGGATGGCCACCAGTGCGCCGGATGCGTTGCAGATGGGGGAGGAGATGGAAAGCTCAATGTACCGCAGACCAATGTAGCCCAGCGCCATGGACAGGATGTAGAGGAAGGACACGGGCAGGTACGTCCAGATGACTTCCCAGCTGATGTAAACGCCGTTGATGAATACCTCATAGGCGGCGTGCAGACCCATTACCACGCCGACGGCCATCACCATCTTCAGGTGGGCGTTCTTGTCGCTGCCGTCGCGGCAGCCGATTTTGGAAAACAGGTCAGATCCGCTCCAGCAGATCAGGGTGATGAGAGAAAACCAGAACCACATCATAAATTTTCAAATCCTTTCTAATCGTACCTTATTACCTCCCCTGCCTAAGGGGAGGGGGACCGCGTCAGCGGTGGAGGGGTATGTGACAGTGCGGTGAAGTGTGGGGAGAATATCCCCCGTCATCGCCTTTGGGCGATGCCACCCCCTTTAGGCAAGGGGGGATATGCACTTACAGCTCAATGAGCCCTGCTTCCAGCATCTTTTGCAGGCTCATCAGAATGTCCGTCAGCCTTCCCCCTGGAGGGGGAAGGTGTCACGGCGCAGCCGTGACGGATGAGGGGGAAAACCGAAGCGCTTACAGCTCAATGAGCCCGGCTTCCAGCATCTTTTGCAGGCTCATCAAAATACCCAACTTGGCGTGATACCACGTCAGACCGCCCTGAAAATACACGGCGTAAGGCTCGCGGATGGGGCCGTCGGCGCTCAGCTCGATGGAGCTGCCCTGCACGAAAGCACCGGCTGCCATGATCACGTCGCTGTCATAGCCGGGCATGGGCCACGGCTCGGGGGTCACGTAGCTGTCTACGGGTGCGGCGGCCTGAATGCCGCGGCAAAAGGCCACCATGCCTTCGCGGCTGCCCAGCTCCACCGCCTGAATGATGTCGTTTCTCGGCTCGGCGCTGCCGGGGATCACGCGGAAGCCCAGCTTTTCATAGCAGCGCGCGGCAAACAGCGCGCCCTTGGTGGCGCCGGATACCACGGTGGGGGAGAGGAAGAAGCCCTGATACAGGCTCGTCAGCAGGCCGAGATTGGCGCCCACTTCCTTGCCGAGGCCGGGAGCGTTGAGCCGGTAGGCGCAGCGCTCAATGAGATCCTGCCGGCCGCAGATGTAGCCGCCGGTAGGCGCCAGACCGCCGCCGGGGTTCTTGATGAGGCTGCCCACCACCATGTCGGCGCCCACGTCGGAGGGCTCGATGATGTCCACAAACTCGCCGTAGCAGTTGTCCACCATGCAGATGACGTCCGGCTTACACTCTTTGCAGAAGGCGATCAGCTCGCCGATCTCCTTGACGGAGAAAGAGGGGCGGGTGGCGTAGCCCTTGGAGCGCTGGATGGTGATGAGTTTTGTCTTTTCGTTGATGGCGCGGCGGATGCCCTCGTAGTCAAACTTGCCGCCGTCCAGCAGGTCCACCTGTGCATAGCTCACACCGTACTCACGCAGAGAGCCCACGGAGGGGCGGATGCCGATGACCTCCTCCAGCGTGTCGTAGGGCGCACCCACGGGGGAGAGCAGCTCATCGCCGGGCAGGAGGTTGGCGCCCAGTGCCAGCGCCAGCGCGTGAGTACCGCAGGAGATCTGGGGACGCACCAGTGCTGCCTCGGTGTGGAACACGGAGGCGTAGACACGCTCCAGATTGTCACGGCCGGTGTCGTCGTAGCCGTAACCGCTGGAGAGGTTGAAGTGCTGTGCTGCCAGCCTGTTCTCCTGCATGGCGGCAATGACCTTGGCCTGATTGTACTCGGCCACGGCGTCGATGTGGGCAAAGCGGTCGGTGAGTTCTGCCAGTACCGCGTCGCCGAAACGCAGCACGGCATCGGAAACACCCATCTGGGTGTAAATAGCGTTGGTGTTCATCTCTTGTCCTCAGTCTTTCTTTAAGTTGTTGACGATCTGGGCTGCCACTTCGTCCAAAACTTCCGGTTTGGATACGATCAACCCGTTTTCCGCATCTCCCAGGATCAGCAGCGTGTCACCCGGCTCAATGCCGAAGAAGCTGCGCGCCTCCTTGGGGATCACGATCTGGCCACGGTCACCGACTTTGGCGGTGCCGAATATGTGAGGCCCTTTGGGCTTGCCTAAAACGTGCTTGCCTCCAGCCATGGCGTTCACCTCAAAATTTCATACTTTTCACACTTGTGTGACGCAGGACAGTATAGCAGATTTTGGAGAAAAAGCAAGGGGGATGTTCATGAAAGAGGAGAAAAAATGAGAATGAACCATGAATAGTGAACTCCCACAGTCCCTGCGAGGGGGATGGCCTGCCCTGTCTCCGACGGCCGTCTTTCTTTCCACCAGCGGAAAGAAAGACGGGAAAGAAACGCCGCAAGGAACCGATGGTTCCTTGACCTCCTTTGGGCGGTGGTTTTAGGGACGAAGAACGCCTTGCTTTTAGTTTTGAAAACAGCGTTTTGGTGCAAATCAGGTATTGTCCCTGCTTCTCTTTTCGCTGCCGCCCCGCTCTGAAATGTAGGAGTGCAAACTTCTACATTTTGAACGGGTAAGCGGCTGAGCGGGTTAGGCGCTGCGGCCATGCAACATGTAAGGGAAGTTTCCGCACGCCGATTTTGCCGCGCGGTAAAATCCAACGCAAGTTGAGCGGTACTCCGCGGGAAGGAAGGGTGGAAACCATGGGTTTCCACGGGCGTTTTTGGTGACTTTTGCCGCTCTTGGCAAAAGTTACCCTGCGGAGCAATGGACAAGCCATCGATCCGCAGGGATTCCGTGAGCGCAAGCGCGAAGGACAAGCACCGTTTCCCCATCTTGCACCCCTCCGCCCAAAATGCTATACTATCTCCAACGAAAGGGAGGTGACGCCATGCACTATAACGCGCTGAACGATTACCTGCGCCGTCGCTTTGGCCGCAAAGTCTATAAGCTGGCGCTGCAGGGCGTGTCCACCTGCCCCAACCGGGACGGCACGGTGGGCAGCCGCGGCTGCATCTTCTGCTCGGATCGCGGCAGCGGTGAGTTTGCCGCCTGCGGCGCCGATATCGCCGAGCAGCTGGCCGACGCCCGTCGCCGTGTGGCGGATAAAGTGCCGCCCGATGCCGCCTACATCGCCTATTTTCAGAGCTTCACCAACACTTACGCGCCGGTGGAAACGCTGCGTGGGCTGTTCAGTGCCGCCATGGCACCGGCGGATATCGTGGCCCTGTCGGTTGCCACCCGACCCGACTGTCTGGGGGAGGACGTGCTGGATCTGCTGGAAGAGCTGAACCGGATCAAACCCGTCTGGGTGGAGCTGGGACTCCAGACCATCCACGAGAAAACTGCCCACTACATCCGCCGCGGTTACGATCTGAGCGTGTTTGACGCGGCGGTGCGGCAGCTGAAAGACCGGGGCATCGAGACAATCGCCCATCAGATCATCGGCCTGCCCGGCGAGACGGAGGAGATGATCTGGCAGACCGCCTCTTATATCGCCCACAGCGGCTGCGACGGTGTGAAGTTCCACCTGCTGCACGTGCTGCGCGGCACCGATCTTGCCGCCGATTACGAAGCCGGCAAAGTCCAAACGCTGGAGAGGGAAGCCTATTTTCACCTGCTGGCCGGCTGTATCCAGCGCATCCGCCCCGACATGGTCATCCACCGCCTCACCGGTGACGGGGCCAAGCGCGATCTGATTGCGCCGCTGTGGAGCGGTGACAAGAAGGGCGTGCTCAACGCCATGGGCCGCTATTTTGCCGTCCACGATATCCGGCAAGGCCGGTTGTACGGAGGAGAAGATTGATGTACTATATTTATATGGTGCGCTGCGAAGGCGGCAGCCTCTATACCGGCATCGCCGCCGATCTGGGGCGGCGTCTGCGCGAGCATGTGCACAAGGCGCCCACCGCCGCCAAATATACCCGTTCGCGGTCTGTGCAAGCGCTGGAGATGGCGTGGACGGCGCCTGACCGCTCGGCGGCTTCCCGACTGGAGAGCGGTATCAAGGGCCTGACACGGGAGAAGAAGCTGCGGCTTATCGCCCAGCCTGCGCTGCTGCCCCAACTGCTGCCGCAGCTAAGCGGCGCAGACTATACGCCCCTATCCTGCCTGTCGCTGGCGGAATGGGTGAAAGGAGAGACGAAATGAAACACTACGCCGCCCCGTTGGAGGGCATGACCAATTACATGTGGCGGCGCATCCACGCCGAGATTTTCGGCGGTGCCGACCGCTATTTTACTCCCTTCGTCTCGCCCAACGCCACCTTCAAGTTCCAGACCAAAGAGCTGGACGAGCTGCGGCATAACGAAGGGCTGCACGTCATCCCTCAGATCCTCACCAACAGCGCCGAACACTTCCTCTGGGCGGCACGGGAGATGGCGGATATGGGTTATACCGAGATCAATTTCAACCTCGGCTGTCCCAGCGGCACCGTGGTGGCCAAGCGGAAGGGCTCGGGCCTGCTCAGCTATGGCGATGACCTCCGGCGGATGCTGGAGGAGATCTTCGCCGGTCTCCCCGAGGGGATGAAGCTCTCCGTCAAGACCCGTGTGGGTAAGGAAAATCCGGAGGAGTGGGTGCGGATTTTGGATATCTACCGCCAATTCCCCCTCTCGGAACTGATCGTCCACCCCCGTGTGCAGAAGGAGTTTTACAGGGGACATGCCCACCGCGAACTGATGGCCGGAACTCTTGCCGATGCCCCGTGGCCGGTGTGCTATAACGGCGATCTCTTCTCTCCGGCCGATGCCGCCGCCGTGGAGGAGGCATACCCCACCCTCGACGCTGTGATGATGGGCCGCGGCCTCATGGCAGATCCTGCCTTGCTGCGGCGTATGAAGGGCGGCGCACCTGCCGCGCGTCAGGAGCTGCGGCAATATCACGATGCACTGTGGGAGACCTACCGTGCCCGTCTGGGCGGTGATCTCAACGCCATCTACCGCATGCGTGAGCTGTGGAATTATCTGAGTGGCAGCTTTGAAGATACGGATAAGTTCCTCAAAAAGGTGCGCAAAGCAAAAGAGGGCAGCGAGTATCTGAGCGCCGTGGCGCAGCTCTTTGCCGAGCATGAACTGTGCGCAAATCCGGCCCCGCCACCCGGTAAATAATAAATATCCCCCGGCCAATGACGGAGCTTCATAAAACAGTTACACTCCCGGAAGAATTATCTGCCGAGAGTGTTCCTGTGTAGCTTACGTTGATGTGATAGGATATATCTACCAATTAGACAAACTTGAATTTGACGGAGGGAACGGTACATGAATAAAGATTGGATGTTTGTTGTTGATAACAGCATCTGCGATGTTCGAACGGTCGGTGTCTTGGTTCGTGATGGGAAAATTCTTGTGCAACGAGACCGCAATGGAAATGAATATGCTTTGCCTGGTGGTCATGTTAGAATTGGTGAAACATTGGCAGACGGACTCATTAGAGAATACAAGGAAGAAACTGGGGCAGATATTTCCTGTGTGAAGTTATTGTGGAGCGAGGAATGTTTTTGGGAATGGAATGGCAGAGCCGCACATAATTTTGCCTTCTACTATCTCATAGATGACAATTCTGCTATTCCCGATACTGGCGAGTTTACATCCCATAAGGATAACTGCAATGTTGTACTTGGATGGATGCCCATTGAGGAAATTCAAAATGTAATTATCTATCCAGAATTTATAAAGACTGAGATTTACCATTTGGATGAACCGATGAAGCACTTTGTTTCCAAAGGTTAACTCATACCAATTCCAATTTATCTAACAGATAAAGGGCGCACTTCTATACACCGTTCGGTGTCGTGCGCAATTTGGAGTTTTGCACCGCACCAAAGCCTCCCTTGTGTAAAGGGAGGTGGCACGGCAAAGCCGTGACGGAGGGATTGCAATGCAGTCAAAGCATAATAAGCAGTTAGTACCTTTCGCAAAGCAACTGCGAAAAGAAATGACAAAAGAAGAACGGCATCTGTGGTATGATTTTTTGCGTACTTATCCTGTTCGCTTTTCCAGACAAAAAGTACTGGGAAAATATATAGCTGACTTTTATAGTGCGGAAGCAAAGCTTGTGATTGAACTGGATGGTTCTCAACACTACGAAGATGACAATTTGGAGAAAGATGCAGAACGCACCGCATTTCTTGAAGGGTACGGATTAACTATAATTCGCATCCCTAATAATGAAGTCAGTCGCAATTTTCGTGGTGTTTGTGAGTATATCGACGTTGCGGTTAGACAATCCCTCAGTCAAAAATCAGAAGATTTTTGACAGCTCCCTTTACACAAGGGAGCCTTGGGCGCTGTAAGCGCCAGTGAAACAAACTTGAATTTGGCAAACTGTTCACAAACTGCGAATATAGGATAACCGAAGTGGGAGGTGTAGGCTTTGATGAAAACACATGGTGTAAAAAGGATATGGGCAAACCCCTTTTATCTGCGTATTAAAAAGCATTTCTGTCCCATATGCAATGAACAACTTAGTCCTATTAGGGTATCAAAACTTGTCAATTCAGCATCCAAAGAAGCGAAAGAATACGACTTTTCATCAAGTGATGGATATATGGTTGGTAATATCAAGTTTATTTGGAGTGAATTTA
>JAZKYM010000021.1:0-15078 GCA_045612165.1 Vescimonas sp. | reverse complement strand
GCCACCGGTGCTTACTGGCGCGGTGACTCCAACCGCAAGATGCTCCAGCGCATCTACGGCGTGGCTTTCGCCAAGAAGGAAGATCTGGATGCCTACATCGCCCAGCGTGAAGAGGCCCTCAAGCGCGACCACAACAAGCTGGGTCGTGAGCTGGAGTATTTCACCACTGTGGACGTCATCGGTCAGGGTCTGCCCATCCTGCTGCCCAAGGGCGCCCGTACCGTGCAGGTGCTGCAGCGCTGGATCGAGGATGAGGAGCAGAAGCGCGGCTATCTGCTGACCAAGACTCCTTTGATGGCCAAGAGCGATCTGTACAAGATCTCCGGCCACTGGGATCACTACCGCGACGGTATGTTTATTCTGGGCGATCCCAACGACGAGAGCAAGGAGTGCTTCGCTCTGCGTCCCATGACCTGCCCCTTCCAGTATCAGGCTTATCTGAACCGCCAGCGCTCCTACCGCGATCTGCCCATGCGTCTGGGCGAGACTTCCACCCTGTTCCGCAACGAGGATTCCGGCGAGATGCACGGTCTGATCCGTGTGCGCCAGTTCACCATCTCTGAGGGTCATCTGGTGCTGCGTCCCGATCAGCTGGCTGAGGAGTTCCGCGGCTGCTTTGAGCTGGCCAACTACTGCCTGGAGACCATGGGTCTGAAGGAGGACGCCACCTTCCGTTTCTCCCAGTGGGATCCCAACAACACTGCCAAGTATGAAGGCACTGCCGAGCAGTGGGAGACGGCACAGCGCGTCATGGGTGAGATTCTGGACGATCTGGGCATCGAGTACAATATCGGTATTGACGAGGCCGCCTTCTACGGTCCCAAGCTGGACATCCAGATCAAGAACGTCTTCGGCAAGGAAGATACCCTCATCACCATCCAGATCGACATGCTGTTGGCTGAGAAGTTCGGCATGTACTATATCGATGAGAAGGGCGAAAAGGCTCTGCCCTACATCATCCATCGCACCTCCATGGGCTGCTATGAGCGCACGCTGGCTCTGCTGATCGAGAAGTATGCCGGTGCTCTGCCCACTTGGATGGCTCCCGAGCAGGTGCGCTTCCTGCCCGTCACCGACCGTGCCGCCGATTACTGCGCCGAGAAGGCCAAGGCGCTGGAGGCTCAGGGCTTCCGCGTAGAAGTGGACTATCGCAACGAGAAGATCGGCAAGAAGATCCGCGAGGCTCAGATGGATAAGATCCCCTACATGGTCATCGTGGGCGACCGCGACATCGAAAACGGCACCGTCTCTCCCCGTCACCGCGCCGATGGCGATCTGGGTGCCATGTCCTTCGAAGATTTCGCCGCTGTGCTGCATGCTGTGGTGGACAACAAGGAACGCAAGTAAGAAAACTTGGGCAAAATGAACAACAGAAACCGGAAGCAATCTGCTTCCGGTTTCTCTTTTTGTCAAATTGGAGGGCGATGCTGGGCGTTCTTGCAAAATATGAAAGGAGAACTGGGAGAAATTGCAAATATTGGATGGTAAACTTGCAAAATGAACATGGGCAAATTTGGTAGAAACGGAACTTCGGTGATATAAAAGTGCTTAAATACACGGTAAATATGAAAAATTGCGGCTAGCTTAGAATACTACAACTCTTTTGCGAGAAAAAGATTGTGCAACTTTTTTAGAAATGCGCTTGCAAAATATGAAAAAAGAGAGTATGATAAAACCATCGTAAGACCGCCACTGAAGAGGGCGGAGAAAAAGGAGCAATTGATGATGAAGAAGTTTTTTGCAATGATGTTGACTCTGGTTATGATGCTCAGTCTGGTTGCCTGTGGCAGCAAGAATCCCGAGACGGTGAAGATGCGTTTTGTCACCGGCGGCGAGAGCGGTACTTACTACGCTTTCGGCAGCACCATCGCCCAGCATGCGACCAATGAAGATAACGGCATTGAGGTTACCGGCATCGTCGGTAACGGCTCTCAGGCCAACATTCAGGAAATGCAGAAGAAGACCGCCGAGCTGGCTTTCTGCCAGTCTGACGTCATGGCTTACGCTTATGCCGGCACCAACCTCTTTGCCGACAGCGGCAAGGTGGATTGCTTCTCCACCGTGGCTGCCCTCTATATGGAGCAGGTGCAGATCGTTACCTGCGATCCCTCCATCAAGACCGTGGCTGACCTGAAGGGCAAGAAGGTCTCCATCGGTGCCGCCGGTTCCGGCGTGTACTTCAACGCCATCGACGTTCTGGGCTGCTACGGCCTGAGCGAGAGCGATATCATCCCCACCTATCAGGGCTTCGGTGACAGCGCCAACGCACTGAAGGACGGCCAGATCGACGCCGCTTTCGTGGTTTCCGGCGCTCCCACCACCGCCATCGTGGAGCTGGCCACCACCAAGACCGCTTATCTGGTTTCCATCGAGGATGCCAACGTGGATAAGCTGCTGCAGTCTTCTCCCTACTATGCCAAGGCTGTGATTCCTGCCGGTACCTATAACGGCCAGACGGAAGACGTGACCACCGTTGCTGTGGGTGCTGTGGTTCTGGCCCGTAACGACATCCCCGAAGATGCCATCTATGCACTGGTTAGCGACATCTTCGCCACCGCCGCTGATGCCGCTGCCGCTGCCGCTCACGCTAAGTATAGCGAGCTGAGCCTGGAGTTCGGCGCTTCCATCACCGCTGTGCCCTATCATCCCGGCGCTGCCAAGTACTTCGCTGAGAAGGGCTTCACCGTTCCCACTGCCGGTTGATCGGTCAGCGGAACAGGGCGTGAATGAACAAAATAAAAAGATGCGGCAGGCGTTCTGCCTGCCGCATCTGAACTATCTGCCCCTCGGCATACAAGAGCGCACAGCACGCTGTGTACCCTTGTATACCGAGGTCGTGTGACTATTGTGAGGAGGATTTGTGTGAAACTTTGGAAGAAGAAAGTGGATGAAGCGGCTGCTGTCAATACCGCACCTGTCGGTGAGGAGGACATGGCAGCCGATTTGGACGCAGTAATGCGTAAATATGACCGCGAGTCGGCCACCCGTTACTGGGAGGGTGTTCCCAAAATCGTGATTCGCGTGCTGATGGCGTTGTTTTCCGTTTACTGCATCGGCATGACGCTCTTCAGCGTGGCGCTGCCGGAGACAAAGCTGGCGCGTTTTATGGCCTTTATCATCATTCTGGGTTTCCTGACCTATCCGGCGAAAAAGGGAACCGCCCGTGTGAACCATGTGCCTTGGTACGACATCGTGCTGATGGTGCTGGGCGCAGGCAGCTTTATGTATTTTGCCTTTAACGCCATGAGTATCATCAAGTTGGCCACCATGATTCAGGCGCACCATGTGGTGATCGGCATTGTGGGCATTCTGGTGCTGGCCGAACTGTGCCGCCGCTGCGTGGGCTTGCCCATTTTGTGCGTGGTGGGCGTGCTGGTGGTCTATACCTTCTACAATCAGATGAGCTGGAACTTTGGCTACATGAGTCTGAGCGAGAACCTGTACCAGTCCCTGCATACCATCGTCTATAAGCTGTTCTATACCACCAGCGGTGTCATCGGTACGCCGGTGAACGTATGCTACACCTACATTGTCCTCTTTATCATCTTTGGTGCATTTCTGGAGCGTACCGGTATTGCCAACTTCTTCATCTCACTGGCCAACAAGGTGGCCGGTTGGTCTGCCGGCGGCCCTGCCAAGGTGGCGGTCATCTCCTCCGCTCTGTGCGGCATGGTGTCCGGTTCTTCCGTTGGCAACACGGTGACCACCGGCTCGGTTACCATCCCCATGATGAAAAAGACCGGCTATAAGCCGGAGTTTGCCGGCGCGGTGGAGGCCGCTGCCTCCACCGGCGGTCAGATCATGCCCCCCATCATGGGCGCGGCCGCCTTCCTGATGGCGGAGTACATGGACATTCCCTATATGCAGGTGGCCGTCAAGGCGATCCTGCCGGCCGTGCTCTACTTTGCCGGTATCTTTATCTCCGTCCATCTGGAGGCCAAGAAGCTGGGTCTGCGCGGTATCGACAAGAAGGAGCTGCCCAAGTGGGGCTCTCTGATGAAGAAGGTCTATCTGATTATCCCGTTGGTCCTGCTGGTCTGGCTGGTATCCAGCGGTGCCCGTACCATGCAGTTCTCCGCAGCGCTGGCTATCTTTGCCGCTGTGGTGGTGGGCTTCCTCAACCGCGATGAGCGTCTGACCTTTGGCAAGATCATCGAAGCGCTGGAAGCCGGTGCCAAGGGCGCTGTCACCGTGGCTGTGGCCTGCGGTATGGCCGGTTTGATCGCCGGCTGCATCACCGTCACCGGTTTGGCATCCACCCTCATCAACGCCATCGTCACCCTCTCCGGCAACACCATCATCATCGGTCTGGTGCTGACCATGCTGTGCTGCATCGTGCTGGGCATGGGCGTGCCCACCACGGCCAACTACTGCATTATGGCATCCACCTGCGCTCCCATCCTCATCAAGCTGGGTCTGCCTGCCGTGGCTGCACACTTCTTCGTGTTCTACTTCGGCATCGTGGCCGACATTACGCCTCCCGTGGCACTGGCAGCTTATGCCGGTTCCGCCATTGCCAAGTCCAACCCCATGAAAACCGGCTTCACGGCCACGAAACTGGCCATTGCGGCTTTCGTGGTGCCGTACATCTTCGCTTACAGCCCTGCGATGCTGTTTGTGAATGTGGAGGGCATCTGGCCCGTGCTGCAGATTGGTTTGAGCTCGATTCTGGGCATCTTCGGCATCGCTGCCGCCCTCAACGGCCACTTGATCTGTAAGATTTCCTGGCCGCTGCGTCTGGTGCTGGCGGTGGGCGGTCTGTGCATGATGATTCCCGGCGCGCTGACGGATATCATCGGTCTGGTTGTGGTGGCCATCATCACGGCGCTGCAGTATCTGAGCAGAAAAAGAGCGGCGCAGGCAGTATAAAAGTAAAAAACACTCCGAAACCACAAGTTTCGGAGTGTTTTTTTGTCAATTGGCCAGTTTTTCGTCGATCATTTCGCACAGACGCTGGGCGTACAGGGCGAAACCGATATCGTTGGGGTGCAGATACCCGTCGGAGAACAGGCGCGTGTCGTGGGGCAGCAGGTCGTAGTCATCCAGCACCGTGAAGCCCTGCGTGGCCGCCAGACGGCCAATGAGGGCGCGGCAGGCCATGAAGTCACCGGCGGTATCAGTGCGGTGGGTGTCGGCGCGCCAGATGGGCAGCACCACAAACACCGGCAGCTTTCCGTAAATCAGTCCCAGACGGGCCAGATATGCCGCGGCGTCCGGAGCGAAATCGGCAGGGGATTTCATGGACCAGTCGTTGGTGCCGTAGGCCACCACCACGAAGTCAAAAGCACCCACCGGCTGCAGCACAGCCGGGTTAAAGCAGGAGCCGCCGATGGCCTGATTGAGGATCTCGGCGTCGTAGTAACGGGCCAGACGGTTGGCGTAGCACTCACTGGGGAAGAGGGCGTCGTAGCCTTGCGTGATGCTGTCGCCCAGAAAGAGGATGCGGCGTCTGGCGCGATGGGGCATCACGGTGGCGCCGTCAGCCAGCGTCACGGCGGAGATGGCCACGTCGGTCAGGGTGGGGAGGAAGATCTGCACCCGATGCATACCCTCCGGCAGCGTCAGGCAGAAGCTGCCCTCCGGCTCGCTGCCGCAGTCGGGTGTGCCGCTGTGCATGGTGAGAACCCCGTCTACCAGCACGTCAAAATAGCAGAAAGAACGGGCAGAGGTGATCTTCGCGTTGCACCAGCGCAGCGCCAGAATGGGGGAGTCGGTGTAGAAGTCCAGCCGGATGCCGCTGGTGGCGCGGCACTTGAGGAGAAATTCCTCATGGGCTTCGCCGAAAGCAGCCGTCTGCAGCGGCATCATGCGCAGAAAGTGAAAACCGTCGGCTTCTTCCTGAATATCCAGCGCGCCCATGGTAATGGCTTGCAGCTGGGAAAGATTCAGATCCATGGTGAAAACCCTCTTAGAAACCGAAGATCATGTCACGGGAGATCTCGTCGATGGAGTGAGCGCCGCACATGGCCATGGTGTCAGCCAGTTCGGCCTTCAGCTTGTCCACGTAGATCTGCACGCCTTCGGCACCGGCGCCGTAGATCATGTTCACGAAGGGACGGCCGATCAGCACGCCGTCTGCGCCCAGAGCCAGAGCCTTGAACACATCCATACCGCTGCGGATACCGCCGTCCACCAGAACGGTCATCTTGCCGCCCACGGCGTCCACGATATCGGCCAGCACTTCGGCGGTGCCGGGGCACTGATCCAGCACGCGGCCGCCGTGGTTGGACACCACGATAGCGCTGGCACCGGCTTCCAGAGCCTTCAGCGGGCCCTTGACAGTCATGATACCCTTGAGGATGAAGGGAACTTCGGCGATGGCGGCGATCTCCTTGAGCTCAGCCACCGTCTTGCTGCCGGCAGGAGGCGTGATGTTCTTCAGGAAGGGCAGACCTGCGCCGTCAATATCCATGGCGATGGCAAAGGGGGCGGCAGGCTTGACCAGATCCATCTTCTCGCGGACGATGTCGATGTTCCAGGGCTTGATGGTGGGTACACCGCAGCCGCCGGCGTTGGTCAGGGCGTTGGCAGTGGCGCGGATGACGGCAGGGTTCACGCCGTCACCGGTAAAGGCGGCGATGCCGGCGTTGGCGCAGGCGGAAACGAGAATGTCGTTGTACTCCAGGTCGTTGTACTTGTCGCCGTAGTGCATCTGCAGAGCGCCCACGGGAGCGGCAAATACGGGCAGCGCAAACTTGCGGCCGAACAGTTCCACCGAGGTGTCCACGTCCTTGTTTTCGCAGATGGTGTCCATGTTGACACACAGCTCCTGCCACTTCTGATAGTTGCGGATGGCGCCGGTACCGATGCCTTTGGCGCCGGGGCCGGGAACGGTGTTTTTGCATGCCATGCCGTTGCACACGGGGCAGGCTTTACAATAAGGACCCATATTGCCGCGGGCCTGCTGCAGAACTTCCTGATAAGTCATAAGATTGACCTCCTAATTGCATCAAAGTGGCTACATTTTACCACCGACAACAGGTGATTTGCAACCGCCTTGACGGATTTTGGCGGAGAAAAGTGCGGTTTTTCTTGCTCTGACGGGTTGCGGCAGGTATAATAAGGACCATCAAGGAAAAGGAGGCGATGGGCGATGCGTATTTCCTGGTTGGGTCACGCCTGTTTTATGTTGGAACATGAGGAATATCGGGTGGTGATCGACCCGTTCAACGATGTGCCCGGCTACCGTGACACGGTGGTGGAGGCGGATGCGGTGCTGTGCAGCCACGAGCATTTTGACCACGCCTATCGCGCAGGCATCACGCTGCGGCAGGGCAAGGTCAGTCCCTTTACTGTGGAGGTGCTGGATACCTGCCACGATGAAGCAGGCGGCACGCTGCGCGGCAAGAATAAGATCCATCTCCTGCGCGCCGGCGGCATGACGGTGGCCCATCTGGGCGATCTGGGACACATGCCGGATGACGGGCAGGTGGAAAAGCTGCGCCGGTGCGATGCGCTGCTGATCCCTGTGGGCGGCACCTACACGCTGGATGCCGCCGGTGCCGCTGCCGTTGTGGCGGCGGTGCAGCCCCGTGTGGTGATCCCCATGCACTATCGCGGCGAGAACTTCGGCTTTGACAACATTGATGTGGTGGAGTCATTTCTGGCCCATTTCTCTGCCGACAGGGTGCAGCGCCTGAGCGAGAACCGGCTGGAGCTGACGGAGTGCACGTCCGGCGGCGTAACGGTGCTGGCACCTCCTGTATAAAAAACGCTTGTCCTGCGTACAATGAGATGTATCATGCAGGCAGGAGAGTGGGACAGTGAAGCAGATAAATTGGAAAAAGTGGGAGCTGGCAGGGCTTTTCTTCGCCATTGCAACGGGGAATCTTCTCCACTTTGTATATGGCTGGAGTGGGGAGAGTCCCATCGCGGCCGCCATTTCGGGAACCAACGAGTCGGTTTGGGAGCACATGAAGCTGCTGGCTGTGCCGTGGCTTGTGTGGACGGTGGTGGAACTGGCGGTGCTGAGGGGCTTGCCGGGACTGCTCGGTGCAAGGGCAGCAGGCCTGATGACCGGACTGCTGCTGATTCCGGCGCTGTACTATACTTACACGGGTGCGCTGGGCGTCAACAGCTCCTTGGTGGATATCCTTATTTTCCAGCTGGCGGTGCTGGCCGCCTTTGCCGTGACACGGCGCGTGGGAAAGACCGGCGCGCTGCGCAGTGCCGCTTGGCAAATACTGGCGGCGGCGGTGATGGTGGCTGTGGCTGCGCTTTTCCTCCGGTGGACCTTTGCGCCGCCGCAAGTCCCCCTGTTTGTGGATCCTTCCACCGGCCTTGCCGGTATTGCGTAAAATGAAGATGCGGCGGCGCGAAGTGACGGCTTCGCGCCGCCTTTATCTTGACCGGAGAGAGGGAGTGCGGTATAATTAATCTATCCCAGAATAGCGAAAAGACCGAAAAACAGGAGGCGATGATGTGAAAAAAATCGTGCATCGATCGGCAGCACCCCTTTATGCCGTGGCTGCGGTGTGGGTACTGTATGCGCTGTTGTTTCCGCTGTACCGCGTGGTTCATTTTGCCGTTGTGACAGTCGCTTCGGTGGTGGTGTATCTCATCGCCAAAAAACTGTGTCCCGATATCGTGGAAGAGGTGAAGGTGGAGGAAAAGCCCCAGACCACCGGCAACGCGGAACTGGACAAGATGATCGCAGACGGCAAGCTGGCCATCAGCGAGATGAAGCGGCTCAACGAGAATATTCAGGATGAGACCATCAGCCGCCAGATTGAGCGGTTGGAGGATATCAGCGGCAAGATTTTTGCGCAGGTGCAGGCTGAACCGAAAAAACTGCCCCAAATCCGAAAGTTTATGAACTACTATCTGCCCACCACGCTCAAGCTGCTCAACGCCTATGACCGCATGAGCGATCAGGGTGTGTCCGGTGAGAATATCGACGGCACCATGAAACGGGTGGAGGGCATGATGGACACCATCGTGCAGGCCTTTGAAAAGCAACTGGACAGTCTCTTTGGCGCTGAGGCGCTGGATATCTCCACCGACATTACGGTGCTGGACAACATGATGGCCCGGGAGGGACTGGTGGAGGATATGGTCCACCGCGCGGCAAGCAAGGAGACCGTTTCCCTCGATGAAGAGGACGGCGGTATTACGCTGGAACTGTGAGAAGAAACACGTGATGAAAGATATAGAAAGCGAGGAAACTGACCATGACTGATAAGATTCCCGAACTGACGCTGGACAATGCCGGTTTTGCTGCGGCTGTGCCGACGCTGACGCTGACCCCCGAGGCGCCCGAGGTGCCTGTGGTGAAGGAAGAAAAGAAAGTGGAGCCTGTGGAGATGGATGAGCGCCTGCTGAGCGAGGCAGAGCGCAAGGCGGTGGAGGAATTCGCCAAGAAGATCGATATCCGCGACACCAACATGGTGCTGCAGTACGGTGCGGCTGCCCAGAAGAGCGTGGCCAGCTTCTCCGAAAATGCGCTGGGCAACGTGCGCAACAAGGATTTGGGCGAAATCGGTCAGGATCTGAGCCAGCTGGTGGTGGAGCTCAAGGGCTTTGGTGACGAGGAGAAGAAGGGTCTGTTCGGCATGTTCAAGAAGGCCGGCAACCGTCTGGAAACCATGAAGGCCCAGTTCAGCAAGGTGGAGGCCAACGTGGACAGAATTGCCCAGTCTCTCGAGCAGCATCAGATCACCCTGCTCAAGGATGTGGCCATGTTTGACCAGATGTACGAGCTGAACCTGAAGTACTACAAGGAACTGACCATGTATATTCTGGCCGGTAAGAAGCGTCTGGCTGAAGTGCGCGCCACTGAGGTGGAGGAGCTGCGCAAGAAGGCCGAGCAGAGCGGCCTTGCCGAGGATGCACAGGCCTACAACGATCTGGTGAATCTGTGCGGCCGCTTCGAGAAGAAGCTGCACGATCTGGAGCTGACGCGCATGGTCTCCGTCCAGATGGGCCCCCAGACCCGTCTGCTGCAGAACAACGACACGCTGATGATCGAGAAGATCCAGTCCTCTCTGGTGAATACCATCCCCCTGTGGAAGAGCCAGATGGTGCTGGCGCTGGGCATGGAGCACAGCCGTCAGGCCACGGCCGCTCAGAGCGCCGTGACGGAGATGACCAACGAGCTGCTGCGTAAGAACGCCGAGGCACTGAAGATGGGTACCATCGCCACCGCCAAGGAAGCCGAGCGCAGCATCGTGGATATCGAGACGCTGCAGCACACCAACCAGCAGCTGATCTCCACGCTGGACGAGGTGCTGACCATCCAGAAGGAAGGTGCTGCCAAGCGTCAGGCAGCGGAAACCGAGCTGCACCGCATTGAAGGCGAGCTGAAGCAGAAATTGCTGGAACTGCGAGGTTAAGACAAAACTCTCCGTGAAAGGGGAATTGCCATGAAATTTTATCAACGGCGCTCTGTGGCGCTGATTGTAATGGTGCTGTGCATTTTAGGTGCCGGCATCTACGGCCTCAGCAAGCGGCCTGCCGCCCTGCCTGAGGTGAAATTCTACAACTGGATCGCCGATGAGGCCGATCTCCTCAGTCCTGCCACAGAGGATCTGATCTCCTCCTACAACACGGCGTGGAACGACAAGTACTACGCGGTGGTGGCGGTGGCTGCGGTGGATGATATCCACGGCTGGACGCAGGAGGACTTTGTTTACGATCTGGGCCAGAAGTGGGGGCTTGGCTCCAACGACATGCTGCTTTTGATCGTGGACGGTGACCACTACTACGTGGGTCTGGGTGACAACCTGCTGTCCATGACCGACACGCAGGAGAGTAAGCTGCGCACGGCGCTGGAAGAGAGCTACTACCAAGGCGACTATGACGCCGCTGTGGTGTCCTTCTTCCGCCAGGTGGATGTGTTTTACGCCCAGATGGCGGCATCCTCCGTTTATCAGGGCCCCAGCTACGAGTGGACCGGCAGCACGGCCGATGGCGCAGGTGTCAGTGTGTTCGGCGTGATTCTGGTGATCGTGCTGATGTTCTGGATCTGGTCTATGCTGGACAAGGTGCGCTACAACCGCTACCGTCGGCGCGTGCTGGTGACGCCCGGCATCATTTACCGTCCGATCTTCTGGGGCAGACCTCGCCGCGTGGTGATGCCTGTGCACCGTCCGGCAGCGCCTCCTCCTCCCGTCAGACCGGGTCGTCCGGTGTCCCGTCCCTCTGTTAGCGTGAATCATCGTCCCACGTCGTCCCGTCCGGCATCCCGGCCCACTTCCTCCCGTCCTTCCGGCGGTTTCGGAGGCGGCTCTCGTGGCGGTGGCTTCGGTGGCGGCGGTTTCGGCGGCGGCTCTCGCGGCGGTGGCTCCCGAGGCGGCTTTGGCGGAGGACGCCGATAAAAAAGAAAAAAAGACTGCTTCTGCGGAAGCAGTCTTTTTTGTTAGCGATATTCTGCGTCTGCGTGCAGTGAGCGGTACAACTGCAGCCGCCGCTCCGCCTGCCGCGTTTTGATGAAGTACAGCGGCAACAGTACGGCGTCGGCTAGAATCCAGGCAGAGACATGGCCCACCACCACGCCGGTGAAGCCCCAGAACTTGACCAGCGTAAAAGCGGCTGCCACACGGGCCACCATTTCGGCAAGACCTGCCAGCATGGCGGAGTTGGAAAAGCCCATGCCCTGCAGGCCGTTGCGGAACAGAAAGATGATGAGCAGCGCGGAATACGCGAACGTCAGGATCATCATAAAGTGGTGGGTTAGCGCAAGAACGTAGGTGTCCGAGCCGGTGATGAACAGCTTGGCGATAGAGGGGGTAAAGAAGTAGGCCACACCCAGCGCCACCACACAGTAGCAAAGGCCCACCCACAGTGTCTGGCGCATACCGGTGCGGATACGGTCCACCCGGCCGGCGCCCAGATTCTGGCCGCAGAAGGTGGCGATTGACAGTCCCAGCGTTTCCAGCGGAGCGGCGATGGCCACGTTGATCTTGCCGCCGGCGGAAGCAGCGGCCACGGCGACATCGCCCAGCGAGTTGACGGCGCTCTGCATGGTGACAGAACCGATGGCGGTGATGGAGAATTGCAGTCCCATAGGCACGCCGATGCCGGCGATGTGCAGCATTTCCCGGCCGTGGGGCTTGAGGTCCTGTCGGGAAAGGTGGAGGATCTGGACCTTACGGGACATAAACACCAGACAGGCAAGACCCGAGAGCAGCTGGGCAATCACGGTGGCATAGGCGGCACCTTTCACACCCATGTGCAGGGGACCCATGAAGAAAATGTCCAGACCGATGTTGATGGCGGTGGCGATGATGAGAAAATAAAGCGGCGTGCGGCTGTCGCCCAGCGCGCGCAGGATGCTGGCGGCGATGTTGTAAAGGATGGTGGCGCCGCAGCCCATAAAGATGGTGTGGATGTAGGCGTAGGCATTGTCGAACAGTTCCGGCGGCGTGTTGGTGATGCGCAGGATGTCGTCGGTGAGGAAAGAGGTGGGGATGATGATCAGCGCAGCCGTCATCAGGCACAGCCAGACCAGCTGACCGCAGCGGCGGCGCACGGCGGCCATGTCTCCGGCACCGAAGCTCTGGGAAATGGGGATGGTAAAGCCGGAGCAGACGCCTATCGCAAAGCCCAGAATCAGGAAATTCAGCGAGCCGGTGGAACCCACGGCGGCAAAGGCCTGCGTGCCCAGCATGCGGCCGACGATGATGCTGTCGGCCAGACTGTACATTTGCTGAAAGAGGTTGCCGATCAGCAAGGGAATAGAGAAAGCGAGGATCTGCCGAATCGGCGATCCGGTGGTCATGTCGCGTGTCATGGAGCAGCCTCCTTAAAGATTTCGCACGATGTATTGTAGCGAAAATTTCGGCATAGTCAAGAGGAAAAGAGAGAAAATCCGATAAAAAAGCGCAGATCGGCCGCGAGTGGCGCTGTGGGGGAACATCCTTTTTTACCGGCAGAACAAGAGGGAAAAGGGGACGGTTTTCGTTGACAATATTTGGTGGGCGTGGTATAAAAAGCTTAAGAAAACTGCGCCGGCAAGACCGGTTGTGGTGAGAAAAAAAGGACTATGCTCGAAAGAGAGGAAACGTAAAATGAGTGAGAAACTGATCGTTCTGTCCATGGACGCCATGGTGAGCGAGGACATTGCCTATCTGAAGACGAAGCCTAACTTTTCCCGTCTGTTCAAGAACTGCGCACAGGTGGAGAAGATGTGCACCATCTATCCCAGCATTACTTATCCTGCCCATGTCAGCATGATGACCGGCTGCCGTCCCGGCAAGCACGGTATCTTCAACAATACCCACTTCATGTCCGACAAGAGCTATCCCGACTGGTATCTGTATAACTCCGATATCAACGTGGAGAACGTGTTCGCCGCCGCCAAGCGCGCCGGTAAGACCACCGCTGCCGTGTATTGGCCCATCACCGGCAACGACCCCAACATTGACTATCTGATCAACGAATACTTCTTCTATGCCGGTGAGGACGTGGAAGAGACTTTCGCCGGTTTCGGTGCCAACGAGGCAACCATGGAAGTCATCCGTGAGAATGCCCACCGTCTGCCCACCTACCGCAAGAGAGAAGAGCGTATGTACCTGCGCAACGGCTTTGATGATTTCATCATGGGCTGCATGTGCAGCATCATCCGTAAGCATCAGCCCGACCTGCTGATGGTTCACAACTGCTGGCTGGACTCCACCCGTCACCGTTACGGTGTGTTCAACAAGTACACCACTGAGGGTCTGGATCTGACCGACATGTGGCTCGGTCAGGTGATCGATGCCCTGCAGGATGCCGGTATCTATGACGAGACCAACTTCGTCCTGGTCAGCGACCACGGCCAGCGTGACTTTGTCCGCCGACTGAAGATGAACGTGCTGCTGCGCCGCGGCGGCTTCTTCGATGTGGATGAGAACGGCAAGATCACCGATTGGCGCGCTTTCGCCCAGTCCAACGGCATGTCCTTCAGCGTCCATCTGAAGGATAAGAATGACAAGGCTCTGGAGAAGGAAGTGTATGACTATCTCAAGAAGCTGGCCGACGAGGGTGTCTGGGGTCTCGGTCAGATCCGCACCGTGGCAGAAGCCGAGGCCGACTACGGCTTGAGCGGCCCCTTCTCCTTCATCGTGGAGACCGACGGCTACACCACCTTCGCCGACGGTTGGGAAGAGCCCATCGTCAACCCCATCGACTTCAGCGACTACCGTCTGGGCAACGCCACCCACGGCTATCAGCCCGAGACCGGTCCTCAGCCTGTGTTCGTGGCCCGCGGCCCTGCCTTCAAGGCCGGTTATTACCGTGAGCGCGGCCGCGTCATCGACGAGGCTCCCACCTATGCCCGTATTCTGGGCGACTCCATGCCTCAGGCAGAAGGCACTCCCATGCTGGACGTGCTGGCTGAAGGCCGCTGAGCGTAAAAGGAATCATAAAAAAAGAGGACGCGAAAGCGTCCTCTTTTTTCAACCTTCCATATGCCGTCCCAGAAAGGCGGAAACGGTCTGTGCCAGCTTGTATTCCGTTTCGCCGCCGCTCTGCCCTTCGCCGGTGAGGAAGAGCACCAGCCCCAGCACATCTCCGGCGCAAAGGATGGGGGCGGCCACAGCCACAAGGTATTTTTCGTTGCCGTCAATGACGGGCATAGAGGGCGTCCCCTCACTGCGGTAAATGTCCCGGCGATCCATCACCTGTTCCAACTGGGCCGAGAGCTGCTTGCCCATCAGTTCGCGCTTGCCGCTGCCGGCCACGGCGATGATGGCGTCGCGGTCGGTCACCGCGGCGGTGAAAGATGTGGAGCGGCTGAGGGTGTCGCAGAACTGGGCGGCAAAATCCTCCAGACCGCCGATGAGGGAATACTTTTTGAAGATGACCTCGCCCTCACGAGTGGTATAAATTTCCAGCGGGTCGCCCTCGCGGATGCGCATGGTGCGGCGGATTTCTTTGGGGATAACGACTCTGCCGAGGTCGTCGATGCGGCGTACAATTCCGGTTGCTTTCATATTTCTATCTCCTTTACAGATGTTGCAGGCACCAAAGGCCCCCTTGTGTAAAGGGGGCTGGCAGAAATCTCTGATTTCTGACTGGGGGATTGTAATTTGTCGACAAAAACAATCCCTCCGTCACGGCTATCGCCGTGCCACCTCCCTTTGCACAAGGGAGGCTTTT
>JAZKYM010000020.1:0-43792 GCA_045612165.1 Vescimonas sp. | reverse complement strand
CCTCGTAGTTGGCAGAAATCTTAGCCATACTTTTTGCACCTCCTTTTGGACATATGGCCCACACCTACCTTTGTGTGAGCAAGGATTTGCCCGCAAAAACGCGAGCTTAATTATTATATCGGATTTTGGAAGAAAGTCAAGCCATTTTTGAACATTTTTCAAACAAAAATTGCAAGGGACAGGCCTTGCGGCCTGCCCCTTTGAGCGCACCATATGTTGTGTCATCTGCGGCGCATCGCGCCGCTTTTTTCCACTGTTCGCAGCAGCAAAAGGCCCAGACCGAAGCAGACGACTGCCTCACCCAGCGCCACCGTTGCGCCGTTGAAGACAAAGGCCGGCAGGAACGTTGCCAACGAGCCGCTCTGCTGCCATGCGATGACGGCACCGACCAGCACACCGTTACAAAGAACCGGCGGCAGGGGAGCGAGCCATTTGCGGCGGCATTTGGCCGTCCACAAGGCGGCGATCAACGTTGCCAACGAGCCAACCACCATGTCCAGCGGACCATAGGGGCTGATGAGGTTGGATACCCAGCATCCGGCAAACAAACCCCAGGCTGCTTCCGGAAACAGGAATGGCAGCACGCACAGCGCTTCAGACAGGCGGAACTGCACCGGGCCGTAGGCGATGCCGAAAACGGACGAGAGCAGCGTCAGAGCGGCGTACAGCGCGCCCACGATGGCGGCGGTTGTCAGCCGTCGAACGGAAAATTTGCGCATAAAAAATCCTCCCATTTTTTGTTTAGAGAACGGCCCCCTTCAGGTGCCGAACGAACACCGCGCAAGCGGTGCTTGGACAGGGTGTGGAAACCTGTCGGGAGGGAGTATATCACAAGAAAAAGCGAAAGTCCACAGAGAAATTGTGGACTTTCGTTTTATTCTGCACTTTTCAGTTCCAATTGCATCGTTTCCTCCGGCAGAGCCAGCAGGGGGATGTCGCTTTTCAGGGCGCTTACCTGATCGGCCGTCAGATCATAGGCCTCGCGAGGGCCGTCGGGATACAGCTGATGGATGTTCTGCTGTGCCAGCCAGTCGCGAACCTGAGCGCACAGAGCCGGGTCGTTCAGGGTGTGAACAGGCAGGGACAGATCGCCGGTCTGCGCATTGTAAGCGGTGAAGTCGTCCTGCGTAGCATCGTCCACGTCGCGGCTCAGTTCGGCGGATTCAGGGGCAGACGGGGGATTCATCGCGCCGGAGCCAAAGCCCAGACCCACCACCAGCGCAGCGCAGGCGGCCATGGCGGCAACAGTCTGCCACATGGGGCGACGGCGGCGAACTTTCGCCTGCGGCGTGGCACGGACGGCATCCATTACCCGGGCGGCAAAACCCTCAGGGACAGTTTCCTCACCCTCCAGACCGGCCATGGCTTCATAGTAGGCGCGGCAGGCAGGGCAGCTATTCATATGGGTAAGCACCGATTGGCGCTCGTCTTCGGACAGCTCTCCGGCAACGAAAGCATCGATGCGGTCAAAATCACAAATCATAATCTTCCTCCTCTCCGCTTCTTATGACGGAGGATGGGGCAAAAAGGTTCCCTTTTTGCGTCAAAATGTGGCGCAATTGTTTTTTGGCACGACTCAGACGGGATTTTACCGTGCCGGGCTCCAAATCCAGAAGGCGGCCGATCTCCTCGTAGCTGAGCTGGCGCATCTGGCGCAGCAGGAAAATCTCGCGGTGTTCCGGCGTCAGACTGTCCAGCGCCTGCTGCAGGGCATGGCGCACCTCATCCTCTTCCACCGCCTGCTGCGGCGTATCGGGAGAGACAGGTTCCATCTCATCTTCCAGCGGCGTGGCGGCGCGGTGGCGCTTTTCCCGGCGCAGAAAGTCGATGGCGGCGTTGGTGGTCAGCTGATAGAGCCACGAGGAAAACTTGCTCTCGCCGCGGAAAGAGGGCAGACCTTTCCAAGCGGCCACGAAGGCCTCTTGCGCAACTTCTTCGGCATCGTGAGCGTTGCCGCACATGCGCAGAGCCAAACGATATACACTTGTCTCGTAAGTCTCAACCAAAAAGGCGAAGGCATCCGCCTCGCCTTTTTTGGCCTGCGCAATGGCGCGAAGCTCATCCATCATACCAGATCCCTCTTGATCCCTTCACAGATACGTTGGGCGTCGTCCAGCGTGTTCATACGGACGATCTGCTCCTTATAATAGTTGGCGTGGCTGACACCCTTGAGATACCAGCAAAGCTGCTTACGGGCCTCCAGCAGCGCCACGTGCTCCCCCTTATCGGCCACGGCCAGTTCCACTTGGCGCATGGCGGTTTCTATGCGCTGACGCAGCGGTGGCAGGGCGGGAATGTCGGCACCATCCAATGCGGCGGCAGCCTGCTGGAACAGCCACGGGTTACCGAAACAGCCGCGGCCGATCATGGCCATGTCGGCGCCGGTGAATTGCAGAATCCGCACAGCATCATCGGCCTTGAAGATATCGCCGTTGGCGATGACAGGGATGGAGACAGCTTCCTTCACTTCGCGAATGGTGGTCCAGTCAGCTTGACCGGCGTACATCTGGGCACGGGTACGGCCGTGAACGGCCACTGCTGCCACGCCGACCTGTTCCAGCGCCAGTGCCAACTCCACGGCGTTGATGCTGCCCTTGTCCCAGCCGCGACGCATTTTCACCGTTACAGGGACGGGGGAGGACTTGACCACCGCTTCTGCCACACGGGCGGCTTTGTCGATGTCGCGCATCAAGGCGCTGCCGTCGCCGTTGGAAACTACTTTGCCTACGGGGCAACCCATGTTGATATCAATGAAATCGGCACCGGAGATCTCGGCCGCCATAACGGCGGCTTCGGCCATGCAGACCGGATCGCTGCCAAAAATCTGGGCACCGGCAGGATGTTCGCCGTCAAAGAGCTTCAAAAGGCCGCGGCTTTTGCGGTCCTGAAAGCAAAGGGCTTTGGAACTGACCATCTCCGTTACGGTCAGGCCGGCACCCAGCTCGCTGCAGATTTTGCGGAACGCCAGATCGGTCACGCCGGCCATGGGGGCCAGTGCCAACCTGGAGCGAATCTCGATGTTGCCGATTTTCATAGGGCTTCCTCCCTTGGAATTTCACAGTTGGATTATTATATCATGTTTCTGCCGCCAACTCAACGAAAAAAGAAGACGGACAGAGATTCTGCCCGTCCCAAGTGAGGAGAAAATAAAAATCAGACCAGATAAACTGTCAGCCACAAAAGACCCATGGCGGTGCCGCCCAGGACAGCCCAGAGCCACGAAGGCAAACGGCGTCCCGCTGTGGAAGAGGAGCCGCCGTGGGATCGGACGTAGTTCTTGGCAATACGAACCGCTTGATCCACCAGCTGCTGGGATGTGATTCCGCCGCTACCGGAAGCGGCTTCGTTACGAACGATAAAGATTGCCTGCTCAAAAATACGGGGATCGGGGGAATCGACCACGATGACCCGTCGTGAAATGCCTTTGACCAAGAATTGCGCCCTCCTCTTGCTGCTTGATAGAAACAGTATGGCCACAAAGCGCGGAAGATATACGTGAAAAGTGATCTCACACCGGCACTTTTTGGCCGTCTGTCGGTGGGGAAAGGTGCAGCACCAAAACGGCGCAATCGTCCTGCAGACCGCGGCGGCTGCGGCACTCAGAGAGGATCACGTTGGTCAGCGCGGTGGCATCGGTGCCTGTCCAACCTGCCAGCAGATTTTGCAGCCACTCGTCTTCCGTTTCGTCGGCAACGCCGTCGCTGACCATCACAAAAAAGCTGCCGCCGGGCAGGGAAAAACGGGAACACTCCGGCTCGGCGTCCCCACTGTGAAGTCCGGCCGGCAGACTGGCGGCGGTAAAGCGCGTGACAGAACCGCTGCGCTTGAGATAGGAGGGCGCGGCACCGTACTTATACAGTGTAGCGTTGCCGCTCTGGCGCTGCAGCGCCAAAAGGTCGATGGTGGTAAAGCCGCCGCCATCTTCACCCCGTAACTGCCAGGCGGCGTTCAGCGTTTTCAGCGCCGGAACAGGATCAATGCCGGCGCTGAGGAATTGCTGCAAAAGCCGCACGGTCATGGCGGATTCCCGATGAGCGGCTTCTCCGCTGCCCATACCGTCGGAGAGCAGGAGGTAAAGGGTGCTGCCCACCTCGAAAACCGCCAACTGGTCGCCGCAGATGCGACAGCCCTCCTTGGGCTGAAGTGTTGAGCCGATGCGGTAGCCCAACGGCGGCGTGGTCATTGCCTCCACGGCGGCGGTACCGGAGAGGAGCTCTCCCAAACGGGCATATTGCTCCTGTGCTTGCCGCCGGGTTTCCAGCAGCCGCTGATAATATTGCCGCCGCAGCACAAAAGAGCGAAGCTCGCCGTTGAGTGCTGAGAGGAACTCCTGCAAATGGACGCAACGGGAGGTGAAGTGGATGGGGAAGTCGCCGGCCAGAGCCTGTCCCCGTCGCAGGAGGGCAGGACAAGCATCGTTGAAAGCGTTGTAAGTGGCGTTGTAATTCTGGTGCCAGCAGGTACTGCACAGCACACATTTGCGGCAGACCTGTTCGGCAGCCTGATCGAAAATGACGGATGGGTTTTCCGGAGGTGCGGTGGCTGTGCCGCGGAAGAAACTGTCGTACAGATCCCGAAAAGCGGCGGCAGACTGGGACAGCTGACTTTGCAGAATGGACGGCGGCAGGGCTTCCGGTAGTTCTTCGGTGGGAAGGGACGGCAGGAACTTTCGCGGCAGCAGCAAAAAGACAACGGCGCCGAAGGACATTTCGTACAGAAAAGCGACAGGCATGTCCACCTCGAAAAGAACGGCGATGGCGGTGCTGGCCAGCGAAAACAGCGGCGCAGCCAGCCAGCGCTTTTTCCGGAGGGGCCAGGCCGCGGCGCAGCCGGCGGCGAAGACTGTTCCGTGGAGAAAACGCAGGGGGAGAGAGATCAAATCCGCCGCAAGGCCCACAGAAAAACCGACGGCAATGGCGCCGAAAGGATCTTGCAGGTAGGGGAGAAACAGCAGCAGGGAAGCGGCCATCAGACAGTGGCCGGCGGAGAAGCCGCCGTTTTGCAGCGGAACCATCGCCGCGCAGACACAGAGGAGAAGTATGGCGCCGGCGCGCCGGCGCTGGATGGGCGTGGCGTTGTGGGTCCAGACAGGCGCCAGCAGCGTATAGCACAGACATTGGGTGGCCAGCGACAGGATAAACACAATGCTGACAGACAAAGGACGGGCAATGAGATAAACCGACTGCACCAACGCCGTCATCACAGCGCTTGCCGCCGGGCGAAACGCAGGGCGCTGATAAATGGGCGCATCATAGAAGGCGGTGTTGACCGAAAAGATTAGAATGGACGAAGCCAAAAACCGCAGTCCCGGTTGAAAATCAAAAAAAGCGTAGGCACCTGCCGCCGCACCCAGCAGAGCGGAAAGGCCCGGCAAGTGTGCGCCGGACAGCGCCACAACAGCCAGTGCGCAGGGGGCGTGCGATTTGCTGAATTGTGCAGCCGACAAGGAAAATACCAGCAGGGCCGGTATGAAAAGTTTGGCGGTACGCCGGAAGCGCCGCGAGAATTGGGGGAATTTGAGCATAGTGACCCCTCCTTTTCCCTGTATTCTACCAGCGGTGCGGTACAAAAGCCGTCGGGAAATGGGGGAAAGAAAAGCAACTCCGGATTTTGGCAAAATCCGGAGTTGCAAGGTATTACAGATTTTTTTCAAACCAGCTACGAGCTTCGGCGATGTCGCGGTGGATCTGATTTTTCAGCGCTTCGGCACCGTCAAAGCGCTGCTCGCTGCGCAGATAGCGGAAGAATTCCAGACGAATGCGCTGATCATAGAGATCGCCGTCAAAGTCCAGCAGGAAAGTCTCCACTGTCACCTGTCCGCTGTGGCTGACAGTGGGTCGGATACCCACATTGGTCACACCGGGGAAGCTGCGGCCGTCGGGCAGATAGACCCGGGTGATATACACGCCGTGACAGGGGACCAATACGCCCTCGGGGACAGTGAGATTTACGGTGGGGATGCCGATGGTGCGGCCGAAATGCTGGCCGTGGCGCACCGTCTGACTCAGACAGTGCCGGTGACCGAGAAATCCTGCGGCGCGCTCCACATCGCCGGAGGCCACTAAGGTGCGGATATAGGTGGAGCTGACGGTGATGCCGTCGATCTCCACTTTGGGAATGATATCGCAGCCGACACCCAGTTTGGCGCAGGCTTCCTGCAGTAGCTGGGGGTTGCCTTCGTTTTTATAGCCGAAGTGATAGTCGTGACCGGCCACCAAATGTACGGCGCCGTTTTCCCGGATCAGCAGTTCGTTGAGGAAATCCTGCCAGGAACAGCGCATCATATTGTCATCAAAGGGGGCGAAGATCACCCGGTCAATGCCGTAAAGCCGCTCCATCAGGTCGCGGCGGTCATCGGTGGAGTTGATGAGGTACACCTTTTGGCCGGTCACCACCTCTTTGGGTGGGCGGTTGAAGGTGAATACGGCGCTTTCCACCCCCAGCTCGTGGGCGCGCTGTGCCGCGCGCTGCAGCAGGGCTGCGTGGCCGCGGTGTACGCCGTCAAAAAAGCCAAGGGCGATCACAGAAGGTTTCATGGATGTTGTCACGCTCCGAAAAAGTTTTTTACAGAAGTCATGGTGCCGTTTTCCAGACGGCTCAGGCACAAAAAGGCGCCGTCCATACCGTAGACGCGATAGAGTCCGTCGGCAAGCGGTTCGTGGATGAAAAAGGCATTGCCGTTGCGGCACAGCGCTTCCACTTTGGGGTGGGTGATGCGATAGGCGTCGTGCTGGGCGAAGAGCGTGTCCACGTCGCGCAGAAGGGCTTCGCCCTGCGCCTGCACATCATCCAGCGTAACGGCATCGTCCAGTGTATAGCCAGCAGCCATGGAGCGGCGCAGAGAACTCATGCAGCCGCCGCAGCCCAGAGCCTGTCCGATATCGTGGCACAGGGTACGCACATAGGTACCCTTGGAGCACAGGACGCGCAGCAAAAACTCGCCTTCACCCGTTTGTTCCAGCACTTCCAGCTCATAAATGGTGACATTGCGGCTTTTGCGCTCCACCTCCTGCCCCTTGCGAGCCAGTTCGTAGAGTTTTTTGCCGCCTACTTTAATGGCGGAAAACATGGGAGGGATCTGGGAGATCTCACCGGTGAACTGGAGGAGTGCACGGCGCAGATCGTCCATCGTTGCGTGGACGGCGTTCTGCTCCAGCGTTTCGCCGCTGGTATCCTGCGTGTTGGTCACAAGGCCCAGACGCAGGCCGGCGATGTATTCTTTGCTGCCGCTTTCGGCAAAGCTGACGGCACGGGTGGCCTGTCCCACGAACACGGGCAGGACGCCGGTGGCCATGGGGTCCAGCGTGCCGGCGTGGCCGATTTTCTTGGTTTTCAGAATGCCGCGCAGCTTGGCGCAGACGTCCATACTGGTCCAGCCCTCGGGCTTGTCGATGATGATAATACCGTTTGCCATAGTTGCTCCTTTTGCGTTGCGATTCGCGCCGGGTGGCGCGCACAAGCGTTTTGCCTATGGCAAAACCTTGCCGCAGGCGGGATTCATTTCCGCCGAGGAAGTCAAATCAGTGTGAGGGGCCCCCGCAAAATGAAACGTCATTTTGTGGGGACAGCCAGCCCTCGGGCTTGTCAATAATGATGATTCCGTTTGCCATTACGCACCTACCACTTCTTCCACAGCGCGCAGAACGGCCAGCTTCACCTCGTCCATGGTGCCGTTGACGGTGGCACCGGCTGCGGCGCGGTGGCCGCCGCCGCCCAGAAGGGAGCAGACAGCCGTGGCGTTAACGCGAGGGCCGGTACGCAGGGAGACCTTGATAACGCCGGCGCGCAGTTCGCGCAGCGTGATGGCACAGTCGGTGCCCTCTACCAGCGCAGCCAGAGAGCTGAGTTCTTCTATATCGGCTTCGGTGGCCAGCATTTCTTCGCGCAGGGCAAGGGGGATGGTCATCACCACCACGCGGTCGCTGTCGTACAGCTCCATGTGGGCGGCCATGTGGGCTTCCATACGCAGGCGAACCTTGCTTTTCGTGCGGAAGAGGACTTTGTTCAACTCTGCCACACCGAAATCGTATGCCATCAGTTCGGCGGCAATACGGTGGGTATTGGCGGTGGTGTTGGAATAGACGAAGCAGCCGCAGTCGGTGGCGATGGCCACATACAGACGCAATGCAATGGTGGGGGTCATATCGGTCAGCTCCCCGATGACGGCGTAGAGGATCTCGCCGCAGGCGGCAGCCGAGGCATCCACATAGCTCTCGCGAGCGAAATAGCTGTGAGAGGGGTGGTGGTCGATGGCCAGATCAATGCGCTGGCGGTAGGCGGAAGCGTTATCCGGCAGCAGATCCAGAACCGCCACATCGGTGGAGACCACGCAGGCAGGCTCCCAACCCTCGGGTGCCCAATAGTCACGGGCATAGGGCTCATAGGTGGCGGTGATGCCGGGGTTATAGAGAAGATAGCTCACCTTGCCCATGTCACGCAATGCCTGACACAGGGCGGAAGCGCAGCCGATGGTGTCACCATCGGGGCGCACATGGGTGAGGATGAGGATGTTGTCCATGCCGCGCAGGCGTGCGGCAACGTCGCAGGTGTTCATAGAGAGACCTCCTTGAACGGGGAAAAAGTGAAGTCATTTTTTCTACCGACATGTGTGGGAGAAAATACTGCTCAGCTTGCAAACGTGCGAGCGCAGCGAGTGCGCTGCGGCAAGCTGCACAGACCCGTGCAAAACACAGAAAGCTTTGCACGAAATACGTTTACTTATCCTCCGGCAGAACGATGTCTGCGTTGGCAGGATTGGCAGGTTTGACATGGCTCAAAAGATCGAGGATGTGGGCGCCGTGGGCGATGGAATCATCACTCATAAACTGCAGCTCGGGGGTGTAGCGCAGGTTCAGGCGGCTGCCCAGTTCACGGCGCAGGAAGCCGGCGGCAGACTTGAGGCCGCGCATCAGATCTTTTTCGCCGGTGCGCTCGAGAGCTGTCACATATACACGGGCGTAGCGCAGATCGCTGGTGGTGTCCACGTGGGTAATGGTGACCATAGCCTGAGATACACGGGGGTCCTTCACGCTGCGCAGAATATCACTCAGCTCAGCGCGGATTTCTTCGTTAATACGGCCAATGCGGTTGGATGCCATAGATAAACACTCCTTTCTGGGGTGAAAACGGTCAAAAGTAAAGGTGGGGCGGGCGTATACGCCCGCCCCATACGCAATGTGTTAGTGAGGAATTTCTTCCATCATGAAGGCCTCGATGATATCGCCTTCCTTGATGTCGTTGAACTTTTCGATGCCAACGCCGCACTCGTAGCCGGAGGCAACTTCCTTCACGCTGTCCTTGAAGCGCTGCAGGGAGGACAGGACGCCTTCGTGAACCACGATACCGTCGCGCACCAGACGAATCTGGCAATCCTTGCGCTGCAGCTTGCCGTCCTGCACGTAGCAGCCGGCGATGGTGCCGACGCCGGAGACCTTGAAGGTGTTGCGCACTTCGGCGTGACCCAGAATGACCTCGCGGAACTTGGGAGCCAGCAGACCCTTCATGGCGGCCTCAATTTCATTGATGGCGTCGTAAATCACGCGGTACATACGCATATCCACGTTGGAACGGGCGGCGCTGTCGCGAGCGGCGTTGTCAGGACGCACGTTGAAGCCGACAATGATGGCCTGAGACGTGGTGGCCAGCATCACGTCGGACTCGTTGATGGCGCCTACGCCGCCGTGGATGACGCGCACGCGAACCTCATCGTTGCTCAGCTTCTCCAAAGAGGCCTTCACGGCTTCCACGGAGCCCTGAACGTCGGCCTTGACGATCAGATTCAGATTCTTCATCTCACCGGCCTGGATCTGGCTGAACAGATCTTCCAGAGAGACCTTGGTAACAGGAGCGTTGGCGCGAGCCTTCTCCTCTTCCTTGCGCTGCTCCACCAGCTCGCGAGCCAGCTTTTCGTCGGCAACGGCGTTGAACACGGCACCGGCGGAGGGAGCCTCGCTCAGGCCGGTGATCTCCACAGGTACGGAGGGACCGGCGCTGGTGATGCGCTGACCCTTATCGCTGAGCATGGCGCGCACACGGCCCACGGAAGTGCCGGCGATGATGATATCGCCCTGCTTCAGGGTGCCGTTCTGCACCAGCAGCGTGGCCACAGGGCCGCGGCCCTTGTCCAGACGGGCTTCGATGACGGTGCCCTGTGCGGCGCGGTTGGGGTTGGCTTTCAGCTCGCCCACTTCGGCGGTCAGAGTTAGCATTTCCAGCAGGTTGTCGATGCCCATACCGGTCTTGGCGGAGATGGGGCAGACGATGGTTTCACCGCCCCACTCTTCGCAGACCAGACCGTGCTCGGTCAGCTGCTGGGTGATACGGTCGGGGTTGGCGGTGGGTTTATCCATCTTGTTGATGGCCACGATGATGGGGATCTCGGCGGCCTTGGCGTGGTTGATGGACTCGATGGTCTGGGGCATGATACCGTCGTCGGCGGCAACCACCAGAATGGCGATATCGGTGACCATGGCGCCGCGGGCGCGCATGGAGGTAAAGGCCTCGTGACCGGGGGTATCCAGGAAGGTGATGGGCTTGCCGTCCAGCTGCACCTGATAGGCACCGATATGCTGGGTAATGCCGCCGGCTTCGCCGCTGGCCACGTGGGCGTTGCGGATATAGTCCAGCAGGCTGGTCTTACCGTGGTCGACGTGACCCATAACCACAACGACGGGGGCGCGGGGCAGCAGATCTTCCTCGGTATCCACGTGGTCGTCGATCAGCTTCTCTTCAATGGTGACCACCACTTCGCGCTCGACCTTACAGCCCAGCTCCTCGGCGATAATGGAGGCGGTATCGAAGTCGATGACCTGGCTCAAAGAGGCCATGATGCCGTTCTTCATCAGGCACTTGACCACCTCGGCGCCGGTCTTCTTCATGCGGCTGGCCAGCTCGCCAACGGAGATCTCCTCGCCGATTTCCACGGTAACAGGAGTCTTCTTGATGATCTCCAGCTGCAGGCGGCGCATACGGTCGGCCTCTTCCTGCTTGCGCTTGTTGCCGAAATTGTTGTCGCGCTGCTTCTTGTTGTTGCGGATCTTTTCTTTGCCCTGCGTTTGCTGGTCGCGGCGGCCGTTGCTGCGGCTGTCGGCCATATCCTGCAGCTTCTCGTCGTATTTATCCAGATTGACGTTGGTGGCCTTACGGGTATCCACCACACGAGTCTCGGGTACGCGAGTGGTGGGCTTGTTGACCGCCTGCTGCTGGTTGCTGCCCTGCTTGGGCTGCTGTGCCTGCTGGGGCTTATTGTGCTCCTGACGGGCAGGGGCGTTGTTCTGCTTAGGCTGCTGTGCCTGAGCCGGAGCGCTCTTAACTTCCGGCTTCTTCTCGGCAGGCTTGGCACCTTCGGCAAAAATGACGTGGATGCCTGCCACCTGATTGTTCTGTGTCAGGCTCTCGAAGATCAGGGACAGTTCCCGATCGGTGAGCACCTGCATATGGTTCTTGGGAGCTTCGGCGTACTTGGTCAAAATCTCCGTGACCTGCTTGGTGGACACACCAAGGTCTTTGGCCACCTCATGCACTCTGTATTTGTTAACTACGCTACCCAAATAAAGCCACCTCCATCGTTGTGATACGGTGAAACGAATTTCACCGGATGATATAACTTACTTCGTCTTTTTCGCCGAGCCCTTGCCCTTTTTTACAGGGCGGCTGCCGGCGAAGCGGTTTGCCTCCGGCTTGGAGGCGGTTTTTCCGCGCCCGCCGCTTTTGAAACCGGACTTGGGGGCTGCGGATTTTTTAGCTGCTGCGACCTTTTCGGTCACAACGGGTGCAGCTGCTGCTTTTTCCTCCGGCTGCTTCCGGCGAACTTTGCCCTGCTGCACGTTCTTTTCGTGCTGCAGCTTTTCTGCCTTGCGCTCAGCGGCGCGCTTGGCCTTGACCTTCAACTGCTCGGCTGCGGCGCCGTAGCGTTTCTCGTCTGCAGCGGCAAGCTTCTTGACGATGGATTCGGCAAAGCCGATGTCCGTCACGGCCACCATGGCCACGCTGGTGCGGCCCAGAGCACTGCCCAGTGCATCCTTTGCAGCGTCGATGGTCAGGCACAGGCAATTGCCGGACTGCGCAAAGGAATAGGCGCGGCGTACGCTGCTGGCGGCGGCATCTCCGGCCACCAGAATCACACGGGCGTGCTTGGCACGGGCGGCGGAACCGACCGGTTCCTCGCCGATTTCTACAAAGCCTGCCTTTTTGGCCAGGCCGATCATTGATAAAATCCGTTCCATCATGCTTGTTCCATCTGCTGTTCTAGCGCGTCGTATACGTTGTCGGGAATGGACAGTTCAAAAGCGCGTTCCAGAGCACGGGACTTGCGGGCTTTCTTCAGGCACTCCTTTTCGGGGCACACATAAGCGCCGCGGCCGGACTTCTTGCCGGTCAGGTCCAGCACCACTTCATTCTCCGGTGTTTTTACCACACGGACCAGTGCTTTCTTATCTTTCATGGTGCGGCAGCCCACACACTGACGCTGAGGAATTTTTCTGGGTTTCTGCATAACGCACCACCTTTCCTGCTTTTTAGGCCTCGCGGAAGGAGGCGGGCTTGATGTCGATCTTGTAGCCGGTCAGACGGGCGGCCAGACGGGCGTTCTGGCCTTCCTTGCCGATGGCCAGACTCAGCTGATCGTCGGGCACGATCACGCGGCAGATCTTGCCTTCGTCAGCCAGACGTACGTCAACAACGTCGGCAGGAGCCAGAGCGGCGGCAATGAACTGGGCAGGATCTTCGCTGTACTTGATGATGTCGATCTTTTCACCGCGCAGCTCATCCACGATGGCATTGACGCGCTGGCCGCGGGGACCGACGCAGGCGCCGATGGGATCGATATTTTCGTCGGCAGACCAAACAGCCATCTTGGTGCGGTTACCGGCTTCACGGGCGATGGAGCGGATCTCCACGGTGCCGTCGAAAATCTCGGGCACTTCCAGCTCAAACAGGCGCTTGACAAGGCCGGGGTGAGTACGGGAGATGAGGACCTGAGGACCACGGGTGCTGCGGCGGACTTCCACCAGATACACCTTGACCATCTGGCCTTCCACCAGAGTTTCACCGTTGACCTGCTCGTTGAGGTTCAGCACAGCCTCGGTGGACTCGCTGCCGGTGCCGATGCGCAGGTGGACGCTGCCGCTGCGAGGATCGATACGGGTGACGGTGCCGGTGAGGATCTCGTGCTGCTTGGAGTTGAACTCGTCGTAGATCATACCGTGCTCGGCCTCGCGCAGACCCTGAATGATGACCTGCTTGCCGTTGCCGGCGGCGATACGGCCGAACTCTACGTTTTCAACGGGGATGTTGACGATGCCGCCCAGCTCGTGCTTGGCGCTGAGAGCCTTGGCTTCGGCCAGAGAGATTTGGGTGCCGGGGAACTCTACTTCCTCCACCACTTCTTTCTGTACGTACATCTTCAGTTCGTGACGGGCATCGTCCACGTCCACGATCACGTTTTCCACGCCCTCGTGGTCACGCTTGTAAGCGGTGGTCAGGGCCTGAATGATCTTGCCCATCATGAAATTCTGAGGGATACCGCGCTCTTTTTCCAGCATGGCAAGAGCGGCAAAGATTTCTTCACACTTCATGTCTATTCTCCTATTTCTATGTTTTCAAACAACTGACAAAAGGTCACTCAAAATCGAAAGTTTTGAGTAAAAGGGTTAAAAGACGACTCTCAGACGGACCAGAGCGACCTCTGCCTTTTCAAAGCGCAGTGTCTCCTTGCCCACTGTCAGCAGCACGGCACCGTCTTCGTAGCCGGACAACTCGCCGGAAAATTCCTTGCGGCCGTCACGGGCCTTGTAGGTCTTGACCAGCACGGGGCTGCCCATAAAACGCTCGAAGTCGGCAGGACGCTTCAGCGCGCGCTCAGCACCGGCGGAAGAAACTTCGAACATATAGCTTGCCTCGATGGGGTCAACCTCATCCAACAGGTCGCTGACTTTACGGCTGACGGCCTCGCAATCGAGGATATCCACGCCGCCTTCCTTGTCCAGATAAATGCGCAGATACCACTGTCCGGCTTCGCGGACGTATTCCACGTCCCACAGCTCGCAGCCCTGCTGGGCCACGGCCTCGGCGGCCAGTTCTGCCACAATTTCGGTTACTTTCTTCATGCCAAAGCCTCCGTCTCGCAGATTTTAAGCACCGGATTTTGCCCATGAAAAAGAGCGGACCGCGAAGTCCACTCTCACACAAACATACCTTACTACGGGGAGTGTAGCACATTTTCTAAGAAAAAGCAAGGCTTTTTGTGGAAAAAGATGTGCGAAAACGGTGTATTTTTCGCAAAAAACCACGCAGAACAGAGTCTGCGTGGTAAGGAAGCGGCTTATGACCGGCGGGGCAAACGCTGCAGCACCAGGGAGAGGAGGAAGGCGGCAAGATTTACCAGAACGACAGTGGCGCCCACGGGGGTGCTGACCAGATATGAACCGGTGAGACCGAGGCAGAAACACACCACGCTCAATACACCGGCACACAGCACTACGCTGCGGAAGCTTTTGAAAAGGCGCATGGCAGTCAGTGCCGGGAAGATCACCAGCGAGGAGATCAGCATAGCGCCGCACATCCGCATACCCAGCACGATGGTCAGGGCAGTGAGCACCGACAGGAGGGTGTTATACAGGTCCACCCGAACGCCGGTGGCACGGGAGAAGCTCTCATCAAAGGTGATGGCAAAGAGCTTGTGGTAGCACAGAGCAAACAGCGCCAGTACGCAGGCGCACAAAATGACACTCAGCGCCACGTCGCTGCGGTCCATGGCAAGAATGCTGCCGAACATATAGCTGTCCACATCGGTGGTCATGCCGGTGGTGAGACTGGTGACCACCACGCCGATGGCCAGAGCCGAGGCGGACACCACGGCGATGGCAGCGTCAGCACCGATGCGGCTGCGCTCGGTGAGCCGCAGCAGGAACAGGGCGGCAGCGATCACCACGGGAATGGACACAGGAAGCGGCGCCCAACCGCAGGCCATGGCGATGGCCAAAGCGCCGAAGGACACATGGCTCAAACCGTCGCCGATCATGGAATAGCGCTTGAGGACAAGGGATACGCCCAGAAGGGCGGCGCACAGCGACACCAGAATGCCGACGATGAAGGCCCGAAGGATGAAAGGATACGTAAACATTTCAAAAAGGAGACTCATGCCCGACCACCTCCAAAACGTTTTCCGTAGGGGGAGGCCAGATACTCCTCCACGCTGCCGCAGAACCACTGCTTCTGACCTGCGTGGAGGATGGTGTCGGCGCAGTGCAGTGCGTTCTGGATATCGTGGGTCACCATGACGATGGCGATGCCCTCGGATTTGTTGAGATACTGCAGCGTGCGGTACAGGTCCTGCGCGGCAGTGGGGTCAAGGCCGGTGACTGGCTCGTCAAGGATCAGCAGCTCGCCGGCGGCGCACAGGGCACGAGCCAGCAGGACGCGCTGCTGCTGGCCGCCGGAGAGTTCCCGGTAGCACTTATCTTTCAGTTCCAGAATGCCCAGCTTGCCCATGTTCATCAAAGCTTGTGCTTTTTCGGCACCGGAATAAAAGAAACGCCACTTTCTGGCGCTGAGAAAGCCGGAAAGCACCACCTCACTGACGGTGGCAGGGAAGTCTTTCTGCGCCTTCGTCTGCTGGGGGAGGTATCCGATGGCTCCGCTGCGAAGAGAGGGGTCCATGGTGATGGTGCCGTGGAGGGGTTTCAAAAGTCCCAGCAGGCTTTTAAGCAGGGTGGATTTACCGGAGCCGTTTTCGCCTACGATGCACAGATAGTCGCCGCTGTGCACACAGAAGTCCAGATGCTCCCAGATAGGGCGGCCTTCATAGCCGAGAGAAACGTCCCGACATTCGATCAATGTTTTCTTTTCCATATCAGTCCAGCCCCTCCTTTAAGGCATCCACGTTCTGCCACATCAACGAAAGATACGTGGCGCCGCCGTCAAATTCATCTTTTGTCACGTTTTGGCACGAGTGCAGCTGTGCCACTTGGGCGCCGGTGGTCTCGGCAATGGCCAGAGCCACCTTGCGGCTACTCAATTCAATGGTATAGACCACGGGGATCTCTTCATCGGCTACCTTGTCGATAAGATATTTCAGCGTGGCCAGCGACGGCTCGGTATCACCGGCGCAGCCGTGGAAAGCGGCGCTGTATTCCAGACCGTAGGTTTTGCACAGATAGAGCAGGGGAAAGCGGTCGCCGAACACCAGTGTGCAGCGCTGCGCTTGAGAGACGGCGTCGACAAAGGCGGCATCCAGCGCGTCCAGCTGCACCAGATAGGCATCCAGATTGGCGCGGTACTGGGAGGCATGGGCGCTGTCGGCAGCGCAAAGTGCCTCGCAGATGGCGCGGCACAGTTCCTTTGCGCCTACGGGAGACGTCCAGATATGCTCGTCGTAGGTGATCTCATCGTGCTCGCTGTCTTCGTGGTGGTGATCGTGATCGTGGTCATGGCCGTGACCGTGACCTTCCATACCTTCGGCGATCTCCTCTTCCAGAGCGTTCACATGGTCCATCATCCGCACCACGGAAGCGATGTGCTCGCCGGCGGCACCGAGGATTTCGTCCACCCAATACTCGCTCTCGCCGCCGTTATAGATGAATACGTCGGCACGGGAGACGGTGATGACATCCAGAGGCGTAGGTTCAAAACTGTGGGTCTCCCGTCCGGCAGGGATCAGCAGCGTGGGACAGACGTACTCACCGCCGATGGCGCGAACAAAATCGTAGTAGGGAAAGAGGGAGCAGACCACCTGCAGGCGGTCATCCTCCGGCGTGGGGCGTGCGGCGCAGCCGCAGCAGCACAGCAGCAGCGCAGCCAGCAAAAAGCAGCTCAGTCGCTTTTTCATGCAAGGCCCTCCTGCCCACAGTTTTGGCAAAGACCGTAAAAAAGTGTGCGCCGGGGATTGATGCGGAAGTGGTGCTCCTGCGCCAGATGGCCGTACAACTCACCCAGATGATCGCAATCCACGTGTTCCACGCAGCCGCACTGTTCGCATTTGATCAAAAAACACTCCCGTCCCTGCCGGTGGCACTGACAAAACTGATAGCGAGCGCCCTCGTCGGTGACGATCTTGTGCACCAGTCCCTGCTCCTGCAATTTTTCCAGCTGGCGATACACGGTGGTCAGACCGATAGACTCGCCACGGGCGTGGAGCAGTTCTGTCAGTTCCGCTGCGCCGGCTCCGCCATGCACGCTCTCGATACAGGCCAGCACGGCTTTCTGCTGACGAGTCATATAAGTAATGGACATCATATCCCTCCAATTTGAAAATGAAAACCATTTTCAAATTATACAGAAAAAGAGAGAGAAGTCAAATGTTAAAAAGTTTCGCGAAAAGAAAAAAGTTCTCAAAGGGAAAAGAAGGGGCGCGGAGGGGAAGTGCCTGCCGGATAAGCGTTCGATCAAAAAAGACAAAATTTTGCACACAAACAGATAAAATAGAAAAATATAGACGGAAAATTTATACAATATGCTAATTGCATCAAGTGGCGGTATCCTGTATACTGAGAACACTTCAAGGGAGACTTTCCAGCCAAAGAAAGTAAAAAATACAGATCTGTCCCAACTGAGGGGATGGAAAAGTTTCGCGAGAATAGAAAAATGGCGTTTTGAGAGGAGATGCGAAGATGGAAGAGAGAAAGGGATTCAAAAGCACATTTGGTTTTCTGATGGCTGCCGTTGGTTCTGCGGTGGGTCTGGGAAACATCTGGGGCTTCCCCAACAAGATGGGCAACAATGGCGGTTTTGCTTTCCTGCTGGTGTATATCGTTCTGGCTGTTCTGTGCGGCTACATCGTTATGGTGGGTGAATTGGCCATTGGCCGCAAGACCGGTAAGAGTGCCATTGCCACCTATCAGACGCTGTCGCGCAAATTCAAGTGGCTGGGCTGGATGGCAACGCTGTCTCCGTTCCTGATCCTGAGTTTCTACTGCGCTTTGGGCGGTTACTGCATCAAGTATCTGGTGCTGAACGTGGGCAACCTGCTTGGTGCAGGTTTTGGTACCAACGGCCTGTCCGGCGGCGCGATTTTTGAAGGCTTCATGCTCAACCAGACCGAGTGCGTGGTGTTCGGCATCATCTTCCTGCTGCTGACGATGGTGATCGTGATGGGCGGTGTGTCTGGCGGTATTGAAAGGTTCTGCTCGGTGGGTATGCCTGCACTGGCGATCATGCTGGTGATTATCATTGTCCGCTCCTGCACGCTGCCCGGCGCTGTGGAAGGCTTGAAGTTCATGTTTGTGCCCAACTTCCAGCCGCTGAAGGAAAACTTCCTGGGCGTACTGGCAACGGCCGGTGGACAGATGTTCTTCTCTCTGTCTCTTGGCATGGGCATTATGATCACTTACGGCTCTTATCTGGGCAAGAAAGAGAATATCGCCAAGAACGCGAGAGCGATCATTGCTTTCGACACGCTGGTGGCTTTGATGGCGGGCCTTGCTGTTCTGCCTGCTGCTTTTGCACTGGATCCTGCCGGCAAGAAGGGCGGTCCCTCCCTGTTGTTCGTGACGCTGCAGAACGTGTTTGACAATATGGGCGGTGTCGGTGCAGTGTTTGGTATCATTTTCTATCTGCTGGTGATTCTGGCTGCCGTTTCCTCCTCCATTTCTCTGCTGGAGGTCATCGTTACCCACTTCTGCGACAAGGCGGCGGCGAAGGGTAAGGGCGACAAGCGCAAGGCTTACAGTGCAATCGCTACGCTGGCTGCGGCGGTGCTGTGCATTCTGGTGTGTCTGGACGGTTTGGGCTACAGCGGCTATTGGGTTCCCGGCCGTGTGCTGGTGGACGGCGCATGGCAGTACACCGCCACGTACAATGACTGTTGGCTGGACTTCTTCGACATGCTGTCTGAAGGTCTTATGATGCCGCTGGGTGCGCTGCTGATGTGCATTATGATCGGCTACGAGATCGGCCCCGACGTGGTGCGCGATGAGATCGAACGCAACGAAGGCCACAAGATGAAGGGCTACGGCTTCTTCAAGATCTGCGTGCGTTTCATCACCCCTGTGCTGATGCTGCTGGTGCTGTACGGCCAGATTAAAGAGTTCTTCCTGTGAGCATAAACACACGGAAATACACTCCTCAAAAAAGAACGCCGGGACGAGATGTTCCGGCGTTCTTTTTTCGCTAAAAATATGGCAAGACGGAAGGAATTCTGCCGGCCCCACTTGAAAATGACGGCGCAGTTGGATATGATAAAGAAAAAAGCACCGTAGGAAAGGGAGCAGAACGATGAAAGAATGGCTGCGATATGCAAAGTGGGCGCTGACGGCTTTTGTGACCATTTGCGCAATTCTTGTGTTTTACGATACGTTTTATCAGAGCGGTGCGCTGCGAGAGTTTTTCCAGAAAACGGTGGATATTCTGGCTCCGGTGCTCTACGGTATGGCCATGGCCTATTTGCTCTCACCGGTGGTAAATTGGTTTGACCGCAAGGTGCTGGCGGTGATTAACCGCCTGCGAGCGAAAAAGAGCAAAGAAGCGTTCTGCGGCGGCCGCGGATGGCGGCGCGCGCTGAGCATTCTTTTGAGTTGGTCGCTGATCCTTCTGGCCATCTATCTGTTGATGAGCGTGCTGGTGCCGCAGCTGGTGGAGAGCATCCGCACGCTGCTGGCCAATGCCGAAGCCTATTATAACACCATTTATGATTGGGGCAGCAAGTTGCTCAAGGACAACCCCAAAGTGGCGCTGTGGCTGCAGGAACAGCTGGATTCTTTCCGCGACACGTCCACCTCGGTGCTCAGTGATATGATCCCCAAGCTGGAGAATGTAATCACGCTGGTGACCGGCGGTATCTGGAACGGCGTGTGGGGTGCGGTAAACTTCGCCATGGATTTCCTGATCGGCGTGATCATTTCGTTGTACCTGCTGCACACCAAGGAGCGTGGACTGGCAAAGGCCTGCCGCGGCGTCTACAGTCTGCTGCGTCAGGAGTGGGCCGATGCGGTGCTCAGCGGCACACGCAAAGTCAGCGCCATCTTCAGCGGCTTTGTCCGGGGAAAGCTGGTGGACTCCCTTATTATCGGCATTTTGTGCTTCATTGGCTGCAGTGTGCTGAAGATGCCCTATACGCCCTTGATCAGTGTGGTGGTGGGTGTGACCAACGTGATCCCCTTCTTTGGCCCGTTTTTGGGTGCGATCCCCAGCATTTTCCTGATCTTGCTGGTGGATCCGCTGAAGGCGGTCTATTTTGCGATCTTTGTGTTGGCTTTGCAGCAGCTGGACGGCAACGTAATTGGCCCCAAGATTCTGGGCGATTCCACCGGTATCTCCAGCTTTTGGGTTATCGTGGCGATTCTGGTGGGCGGCGGTTTCTTCGGCGTGCTGGGCATGTTCCTGGGCGTGCCGGTGTTTGCCTCGCTGCAGTTGCTGGCCAAGTATCTGGTGGAGCGGCGGCTTGCCAAACGCGGCCTGCCTGTGGAGCCGGAGGAGTATGTCAAGCGGGATTTGCGCCACGCTGCCGAGAAAGCGGCAGAAAAAAAGGAAGAATGACCGCTCGAACCGCAGCCAACAGCTGCGGTTCGAAATTTTTTCTTGCAATAAAAGGGGAAATGTGATAAAGTCTCATGGACAATTTTATATTGAACAACCATATTTCTAGATTGCCGTCGAAGGTGGCGGCAAAGAAGGAGAAAACGATGAAGCAAAGAATTCTTGCTCTTTTTCTGGCGTTGATGATGGTGGGCACTGTACTCAGCGGATGCGGAGACGGCAGCAAAAACCCGAACGCCGAAGGAAATCATGGCTACACGGAGCGTATCGAAAACAACGAGATCGTTGTCGGTATCGCTCAGGACCTGGAGGACAGTCTTGACCCGCACATTTCCGCGTCGGCAGGCAGCAGAGAGGTCTTGTTCAACATCTATGAGGGATTGGTCAAACCCAATTCCAATGGTGAATTGCTCTGCGCGGTGGCACGTGATTACAAGATTACCAATGGCGGCCGGACTTATATCTTCTATATCCGTGAAGGTGTCCGGTTCCACAATGGCCAAACCGTTACCGCAGCAGACGTGGTTTATTCCATCAATCGCTGCGCCGACGCATCGGGGGGAGCTCCTCTGGTGGCGGCGTTTTCTGTTATTGAAGAGGTGAAAGCCGTCGATGAAATGACGGTGGAGATTACCATTAAGGCTGCCGATCTGGACTTCCTGAGCTATTTGACCGAGGCCATCGTGCCCAACGGTTACACGGAACTGGCCACGGCGCCCATGGGAACCGGCCCGTTCCGCTACGTCTCCCGTTCTCCGCAGGAGAACATCATCATGGAGAAGTTTGACGGTTACTGGGGTGAAGGCGCCAAGCTCGACCGCGTGACCTACAAGATCTACGAGGATGCCACCGCTCTGGTGATGGCCCTCAAGGGCGGCGCCATTGATCTGTGCAGTCATCTGACGGCGGCACAGGTGGCCCAGCTGAGTGAGGAGAACTTCCGGATTCTGGAAGACACCATGAAGCTGGTGCAGGCTGTGTATCTGAACCATCAGGCTGCGCCCTTTGACAATGAGGCGGTGCGAGAGGCGCTGTGCTATGCCATTGACCGCCAGCAGATCATGGACTTTGTGGCCGGCGGCCGCGGCACAGCCGTGGGCAGCAGCATGTACCCTGCATTTACCAAGTACTTTATGCCCGAACTGGTGGATTATTACCAGTTCGATCCCGTCAAGGCCAAGGACCTGCTGGCACAGGCCGGCTATCCCAACGGTTTTGACATGACCATCACGGTGGCTTCCAACAACAAGCCCCATGTGGATACTGCCGAAGTGGTGGCCCAGCAGCTGCGCGCCATCGGCGTGAACGTGATCATCCAGCAGGTGGAATGGCAGACCTGGTACGAAGAGACCTATAAGGGCCGCAACTATCAGGCCACTATCGTGGGTCTGGATGCCAGCAACATGACGGCCCGTGCCATGCTGGAGCGTTTTACGTCCACCAGCTCTAAGAACTTTACCAACTACAATAATCCGGCCTATGACGCCCTGTTCCAGCAGGCGATTTCTGCCACTGACGAGGCACAGCAGACCGACATTTACAAGCAGATGCAGAAGATGCTGACGGAGACGGCAGCCAACCTGTATATTCAGGATCTGTGCGATCTGGTGGCCATGCGCCGCGAGATGACGGGTTTGCAGTTTTATCCCACCTTTGTGATGGACCTGTCCACCGTAAGCTGGGTGAAGTAATCTATCAAACTTTGCAGCCTACGGGCTGACATAAGAAAGAGGCGAAAAGCATGAAATATGCAGTCAAGAAGTTAGGGATGATGCTGCTGACCATGCTGATCGTCTCTTTTCTTGCATTTTTGGCGTTCCAGATCATTCCCGGTGACCCGACCAATAAGATTTTGGGAACCGAGGCCACCGAGGCACAGAGAGAAGCGCTGCGCGCCCAGCTGGGCTTAAACCAGCCGTTTTTTGTGCGGTACTTCACGTGGCTGGTGGGCTTTGTCGGCGGTGATTTTGGTGTATCTTACAACTACAATATGCCGGTGGCCGACATGCTGGCCGGTAAGCTGGGCGTGACGCTGCTGCTGGCGGCGCTGACATTTACGCTGACGGTGGTGGTGTCTATTCCCGTGGGAATTCTCTGTGTCGACCGGGGCGGCTGGCTGGACAGGGTGCTGCTGGTAGGCGGCCAGATCACCATGGCTGTACCGCCGTTCTTTATCGGCATTTTGCTGACGTACCTGTTCGGATTGATTCTCTATTGGTTCATCCCCGGCGAGTTTGTCTCGCCCGGCGTGGACTTCTGGGGGAGTCTGTCCTACCTCATCTATCCGGCGGTTGCCATCGCGCTGCCCCGTATTGCCATGACGGTGAAAATGCTGCGCAGCGGCATTCTCGGGGAACTGAAAAGAGACTACGTTCGCACGGCTCACAGCCGCGGCAACGACCGCAGCGCCATTCTCTACCGCCATGTGCTGCGCAACGCCGTGGTGCCCACGGTGGCTTTTCTGGCTATGACCATTGCCGACATTGTGGCAGGCAGCGTGGTCATTGAGCAGGTGTTTGCCATTCCCGGTCTGGGGCGTCTGCTGTTCAGCTCCATCTCCAACCACGACTACCCTGTGGTGCAGGCCGTGATTGTTTTAATGGCCTTCTGGGTGGTGCTGGTGAACTTCGTGGCGGATATGATCAACCAGCGGCTGGATCCCCGGCTGCGACTGCAGTGAGGAGGGGAAGACTATGCTGAAAAGAAACAACTATCTGCGCATCGGCCTTGTTATCACCGCAGTGATCACGGTGCTGGCGGTGCTGGGCCTTTTCTGGACGCCTTATGACCCCAGTGCCATGGATGGCGCTGCCATAAACAATGCCCCCAGTCTGCGCCATCTCTTTGGTACCGACAACTTCGGTCGTGACGTGTTCAGCCGTGCGATGAAGGGCATTTCCACCACCTATATGATCTCGCTGGGCACCGTGGCGCTGGGCGCCTGCGTGGGCGTGATTGTGGGTGCGTTGACCGGTTATTTCGGCGGCGTTGTGGATGATGTGCTGATGCGTGTCAATGATGCCGTCACCGCCTTTCCCAGTATTCTGCTGGCGCTGGTGTTTGTGGCGCTGCTGGGCTTTGGTAAGTACAATGTGATTCTGGCGCTGGGCGTGGCCTTTGTGCCCAGCTATGCCCGTGTGGTGCGTACGGAATTTGCCCGTCATCGGGAGATGAACTATGTCAGATCCGCCCGATTGATGGGTGCCTCTCATGGCCGCATCATGTTTGTCCATATTTTGCCCAACGCCCGCAGCGTAATCCTGCCGGCGCTGGTGATTGGTTTCAATAACGCCGTGCTGGCGGAGGCCAGCCTGAGCTATCTGGGCATCGGTGTTCGTTCGCCGGACGTATCGCTGGGCTATATGCTCTCCGAGTCCCAAAGCTATATGGAAACGGCCCCTTGGTACGTACTGTGCACTGGTGGCACCATCGTGCTGCTGATTCTGGGCTTCAGCCTGCTGGGCGAGGGCCTGCAGCAGAAAAGGAGGTAAGGCTATGCTGGAAATCAAAGACCTCCATGTGCAATTCCACGGCGCCGACCATGAGGCGGTGCGCGGTATTTCCTTGCAGGTGAATGACGGCGAGGTCATGGGTCTGGTGGGCGAATCCGGATCCGGCAAGACGGTGACCGCCATGATGATCGCAGGCCTTCTGGGCGCTGACCGGGCCAAGACGCAGGGAGAAATCCTGCTGGACGGCATGGATATGCTGCGCGCCGGCGGCAAAGAATTGCTGAGCTATCAGGGCAAGGACATTGGCGTGGTGTTTCAAGAGCCTATGAGCGCCATGAATCCCGTGATGCGCATTGGCCCACAGGTGGAAGAGTGTTTGCGCGTGCACACAAAGCTCTCTCGTCAGGAGCGGCGCGAACTGGCGCTGCAGGCGATGCGTGATGTGGATCTGAACGATGTGGAAGCCATTTACGACAAATATCCCCATGAGCTCTCCGGCGGTATGCTGCAGCGTGTGTGTATTGCGGCCGCCATCATCAGCCGTCCTCGTCTGCTGCTGGCTGACGAGCCCACCACGGCGCTGGATGTGACCATTCAGGCGCAGATTCTGGAGCTTTTGAAGCGGCTCAACCGGGAGCGCCGGATGTCCATTCTGTTTATTTCCCATAACCTCAATGTGGTGCGTAAGCTTTGCACCCGTGTGGCTGTGATGCAGAAGGGACTGATTGTGGAGGAGGGGAAGACCGAAGAGGTGTTCCACCATCCGCAGCATCCCTATACCCAGCGGTTGATTGCCGCTATCCCCACAAGGAGGAAGATCGATGACTGACAAAGTGTTGGAGGTTCGCAACCTCAATGTCTGGTATCGCCCCTCCGGCACGCTGCGCCGCAAGAAGATGGTGCAGGTGCTGCACGATATTAGCTTCGACCTTTACCGCGGCGAGATTTTAGGCGTGGTGGGTGAGTCGGGTTCCGGCAAGTCTACACTGGCCAAGACGGTGTTGGGCATGGTGCCGGATTACACCGGCACATATATCCACTTCACCAAGCGGCCCCAGATGGTGTTTCAGGATCCTACTTCCAGCCTGAACCCCGGCCGCACCGTCGGCTGGATTCTGGAAGAGCCGCTGCGGATCTACGGAAAGTACGATCAGGCTGAGCGGGTGCGCCGCGTCAAGGACATTATCGAGCGAGTGGAACTGCCGGCGGAATGCTACGATATGTATCCCCGGGAACTGTCCGGCGGTCAGCGTCAGCGCGTGTGCATCGGCGTGGCGCTGATCCAGCGTCCCGGACTCATCATTGCCGACGAGGCAGTATCGGCGCTGGATGTGACCATTCAGGCGCAGATCCTCAAGCTGATCCACAAGCTGCGGCGTGAGCTGGGGATTTCCTACCTCTTCATTTCCCATGACCTCAACGTGGTCTATCAGCTGTGCGACCGCACCATCGTGATGAAAGGCGGCCGCATTGTGGAGCAGGGCGATGTGGAAGAGCTGTACGAAAATCCCAAAGAAGCATATACCCGGGCGCTGCTGGAAGCGGCCCAGTAAGGAGTGGCGATGAACGAAAAATTTCTGCAGTGGCTGCTGCATACGGCCAACGAAGATGAGCGCCTGCTGGCCCATAACGGCATCCGATTCACAAGGGTAGAAGAAGGTCTGGCAGAGGCGGAACTGGAGCTCAACGACATTACCATCAACCGCTGGGGCGTACCTCACGGCGGCGCGCTGTTTGCCATGGGCGATGTGGCCTGTGCGATCGCCGCCATTTCTGTGCGCGGTGAATCCATGGTGACCCTCAATGCCTCCATCGACTATATGGACAGAGCATCTGTCGAGGGTAAGGTGAAGGCGGTGGCCCGTGTGGAGCGCGCCGGCAGCAAGGTGTGCTTTTGCAGCGCCGATATGTTTGACTGCTGCGGCAAGCGGATTGCTGCCATGAAGAGCTCCATGTATTGCACCGGCATGAAATTTGAACTGGCGTAAAACCGTTGATCCTCTGAAACCAAAATGGAACGTTTTTTCAAAAAATTTCAAAAATTGCATATCTGGCTGCTGGTGGATCTGGCGCTGATGGCGCTATTTGTGCTGACACGGGGCAACCGCGCAGCCATGAACGCGCTGACCGACTATGTGACCGAGCCGCTCAAACGCGCCATCGGCAGCGTAACCTATCTGGTGGACTTTTCCGTGGCAGAGATGCTGTATGTTACCGCCATCTTAGTGGGTGTGATTTTGATCCCTTGGGCGGTCCGTGCGCTGGTGGAGAGCGAGCGGAAGTGGCAGACCCTCTACCGCATGGTGCTGGGCGCAGTGTGCGCAGGACTGAGCATCTATGTGGGCATGACACTCCTGTGGGGCGTTAACTACTATGCCGACAGCTTTCAGGATAAGTCCGGCATCTATGGACGGGAGGCCTCGGTGGCGGAACTGGAGACGTTGACGCGCATCATGGCGCAAGGCGTCATCGACAGTTACGACGATGTCAGGAGAGATGAAAACGGCTTATTTGCCGAGCCGCGAGAGGATATTTTTGCCGCCAGTACCGGCATCTACACCGCCGTCTACGACGAGTTCCCGTTTCTGGAGCAGCAGGATCATCCGCCCAAAGCGTTGGTGTTTTCCGAGACGGTCAGCAGGGTGAACTTTACCGGCTTTTTCTTCCCCTTCACTGCGGAAGCCAACCTGAACGTCCACTGTCCACCTTTGTATCTGGCCAGCACGATTGTGCACGAGATGGCGCACCTGCGAGGCATTGCCTCGGAGCAGGAGTGCAACTTTCTGGCAGTGGTGGCGTCCACGACATCGGATGAGCCGGCCTACCGCTATGCCGGATGGCTGCTGGGCTACGTCTACACCTCCAACGCCCTCTATCGGGTGGATCAGGAAGCATGGCTGGAGATCCGCCGGACGATTCCGGAAGAAGTGATGAAAGATCTGCGGCGGCAGAGCGACTACTGGGACAGTTATGAAGGCAAAGTCAGTCAGGCTGCCTCCAACGCCTACGACTCATTTTTGAAGGGGTATGGCGATGAGGATGGCATCCAAAGCTACGGCACCGTGGTGGATATGCTGATTGCGTATTATTTGGACTGAAAAATCCCGAAGGCAAAGGCCTTCGGGATTTTTGTTTGTGAAAAACACGAAAAAAAGAGTGTCCTGAAGACTTTGCCTTCAAGACACTCTTTTGCATTTACAGTCCGGGGATGCTCAGACCGCCGGTGATGCCCTTCATGGCGCCGTCCATGGCCTCGTCTGCCTGGCGCAGCGCTTCGTTGACGGCAGAAATCACCAGATCCTGGAGCATATCCACATCTTCGGCATCTACGGCCTCGGGCTTGATGACCAGATCGGTGAGCATCTTCTTGCCGCTGACAGTGGCCTGAACCACGCCGCCGCCCACGGAAGCGGTGAAAGAGCTGTTCTCCACATCGGCCTGTGCCTTCTCCATATCCTGCTGCATCTTCATCAGACGCTGCTGCATTTGCTGCTGCTGACGCATCATGTTATTGTTGCCGCCGGAAAAACCGCCGCGGGCGCTGTATCCTTTTGCCATATCTGTAATCTCCTTACTTGATTTTAAAATGATCCAATTTTTGTGCCGGTGACATCAACTCGTCCAGCCGGTCGCGTTGGGGGCTGACGGGTTCGTCCCAAGGGGGTGTCTGTACGACGGAGGGCGCAGCCGGTGCGGAAGGTTCCGGACGGGGTGTGGGGGCGGCGGTGCGAACCGGCGCGGCTGACGCCTTGGGGGCGGTGCCTACTTTCAGTTCCACGCGGATGCTCTGTCCCACAGCGGCGGAGGTGACTTCTCGCAGTACGGTGAGTACGGTGGTGTTGTCCAGCGAGGACTTGGCGAAGTCGCTGTTGCAATAAACGGACAGACAATCACCTTCCAATACGCCGTTAGCCATGTTCAAAAAGACACGGTGATTGACGGGAAGACGGCCCTTGTACTGATCCAACAGCTGTGTCCAGATGGCGCTGTTGCCGCCGGAAGAAACGGGAGCGGCGGTTGGAGCAGCTGTGGGCTTGGGCTGGGGAGCAGGGCGCTGTGCCGGTTTGGCAGGTGCCTCGTCGGGGATGTCAAACACGCGCTCGCGGCCAAAGGGCTCGTCGGGCATAGGGGGCTCCTCCGGCAGCGGCGGCTCGTCATAGTGAACTTCTTCGCGGACCGGATGGGGCGTGGGGCGCGGCTTGGGTGCAGGTGACGCAGGCGCCACAGGAATTCCCTTTTTCACCTGCTGCTCCAACTGCGCAATGCGCTGGGCCAGCGCTGTCAGATCGCCGCTGAGCGTTTCGTCGCACAGCTTCAAAAGGCACAGCTCCGCCTCCGTACGGGGGTGGATGCTGCCGCTGAGGGCGGCGCAGGTGCGCTGCAGCGTCTCGGTGAGGTATAAGAAGCGCTGCATAGACTGGCTGCCACTTAGATCGGCCAACGTTTTGCGGTCATATACGCCGGTGATGAGGGCGGCAGCCCCCTCCGGTGCGGCTTTCAAAATGGTCAGATCGCGGCTCAGATCCAGCAGCTCGCCCAGCAGGGCGGCCACGTCTTTGCCGCCGCGGTAAAGCTTGTCAAAAAGAGCCAGCGTGTCGGCCGTGTTTTTCTGCAGGATGCAGCGCATCAGCTGCACCGTCTGAATACCGCCGGCAAGACCCAGCACGTCCAGCACGGCAGCGCTGTCCAGCGTGCCGTCCACCACGCGGCACTGGTCCAAAAGACTCAATGCATCGCGCAGAGCGCCGTTTGCCATGCGCGAGAGAATCTCGGCACCATCGGCAGCGAGGTCGATGCCCTCTGCCCGAGCGATCATCACCAGCTGCTGCTGGATGTCACGGGGCAGAATGCGCTTGAAGGAAAAGCGCTGGCAGCGAGAGAGAATGGTAGCAGGAACCTTGTGGAGCTCCGTGGTGGCCAGAATGAACACCAGATGCTCGGGGGGCTCTTCCATGATCTTCAAAAGGGCGTTGAATGCGCCGGTGGAGAGCATGTGAACTTCGTCGATGATGTACACGCGGCGGCGCAGGACGGCAGGCGTATACACGGCCTCTTCTCGCAGCGCGCGGACATAGTCCACGCCGTTGTTGGAGGCGGCATCCAGCTCCGTCACATCCAGCAGCGTGCCTTCGTCAATGCCGCGGCAGGCATCGCAGCAGTTGCAGGGGGCGCCATCCACGGGTTGTTCGCAGTTGATGGCCTTGGCCAGAATACGGGCGCAGGTGGTTTTGCCGGTGCCTCGGGTGCCGGTGAAAAGATAGGCGTGGGCGGTGTGGCCGTCAGCCACCTGACGCTGGAGGGTGGCGGTGATGTGTTCCTGTCCCACAACTTCGGAAAAAGTCCTGGGCCGCCATTTGCGGTAGAGCGCCTGATACATCCCGTTGTCCTCCTTTGCACAGAAAATAAAGCATCGCAGATTTCGCCGCATTGGGGCGAATCAATTCAAATCATTTTTCTCCGCGGCGTGTACGTGGAGAAAAATACTTCTCGCCCCGCAAACGTGGGAGCGCAAGCGAGTGCGCTGCAGCAGGGCGCAAAGCCTCGCTCAAAACCTGTTTTGAGCGAAATGAATTTCTCCTCCGCATGCAGCCACGAAGCCGGCACCCTCGCGGCACATGGATGATCCCTCTTAATGCTGCTCGGTTCCCCGCCTGACATGATTCGTGGGTATCCATTGCGCGAGACCGGCTCCGCAGCTGCATGCGGAGGAGAAGTCGTGCAACTATTCTACTATAAAATGTTCCCGTTGGCAACAGGAAAAATGCGTTTTAGAAAGGCTGGCTTTGCTCATAAAGCATGTTGCGCCACGCCTTCCGGGTGCCGTGGACAGCCACAAGGAATACAATGCCTGTAATGACGGCCAGCAGAATGCAGATTACTGCCAGCGCGGGCAGGATAGTCAGAATATACGCGGCAATGGTACAGACCGCCAGCACCTTCCATACTTTTCGAAGGTGGGCGGCGCACAGGTCATAATTACGGCGCATCTCCACATTGGTGATGGCATCTACGACCAACATGCTGGTATAGAGGTCCAGACAAGTGGCGGCAAAGCCGAGAATCCAGCTGACAACGAAAAAATTCGCGCCGATACCCAACAAATCCATCAGCCACAAAACGCCGGCATAGACACTAAGCGCCACGCAGAAAGGACGGGGTTTTTGGAACATCTCACTTTCGCTTAGCAACTGACCGCAGCCCAGATACAGCAAAATATAGCCAATCCAGTCCGGTAGCAGGTTCAGGCTGGCCCCGTTGAAGGTTAGATTAAAATTCAAAAACAGAAAGAAAAAGCCCCAAAACAACCGATCCATCAAACATCCTCCTTGTGATAGCGTTAGAATGATCATACCACGTCGTGGTCAAACCAGTCAAGCAACGCTGCGTTGCAAGGAAAATTTACAACTGCACCCTTGCATTTTCGGCAAAAAGGGCTATCATATAAAATGAATGAATATGTGCTGCTATTGGCACAGGAAGAAGGGTTATCTATGACGAAAATTGATATTATTTCCGGTTTTTTGGGTGCAGGTAAGACTACCCTCATCAAAAAGCTGCTGGCAGAGGCCTATGCCGGTGAAAAGCTGGTGCTGATTGAAAACGAGTTCGGTGAGATCAGCATCGACGGCGGCTTTCTGAAAGAGAGCGGCGTGACCGTCAGCGAGATGTCCTCCGGCTGCATCTGCTGCTCTTTGGTGGGCGACTTCGGCGAGGCACTGAAGGAAGTTTATGAGCAGTTCAAGCCCGACCGCATTCTCATCGAGCCTTCCGGCGTAGGCAAGCTCAGCGACGTGATCGCAGCGGTGGAGAACACCGTCAAGGATCTGCCGGAGCTGTGCCTGAATTCCTACACCACGGTGGCGGATGGCTCCAAGGTGAAGGTCTACATGAAGAACTTCGGCGAGTTTTACAACAACCAGATTGAGTCTGCCGGCACCATCATTCTCAGCCGCACTCAGAAGCTGAGTCAGGAAAAGCTGGAGGCTGCCGTGGCTATGCTGCGGGAAAAGAACGCCGATGCCGCCATCATCACCACTCCTTGGGATCAGATCGACGGCAAGGCCGTTCTGGCGGCAGTGGAGAAGGTTTCTCTGGCAGACGAACTGCTGGAAACCATGCGCCATGAGCAGGAAGAGCATGAGCACCATCATCACCATCACGATGAGGAGTGCACTTGCGGCTGCCACGAGCATCACCCCCATCACGACCATGACCATGAGGAGTGCTGCGGCCATCATCACCATGATGAAGAGTGTTGTGATCATCACCATGACCATGAGCACGACGAGCACTGCTGCTGCCATGAAGAGCATGAGCATCATCACGAACACGGCGAATGCTGCCATGAAGAGCATGAGCATCATCACCACCATCATCACGACCACGATGAACACTGCACCTGCGGCTGCCATGACCACGACCATCACCACGCCGACGAGGTGTTTACCAGCTGGGGCGTGGAGACGGTGAAGGTGTTTGCCGAAAGCGAAATCGAGCGCATCCTCACGGCGCTGGACAGCGGTGATTACGGCGCGGTTCTGCGCGCCAAGGGCATCGTGCCGGCAGCTGAGGGCAAGTGGATCCACTTTGACTATGTGCCCGAGGAGCACGAGGTGCGCTATGGCAGCGCCGATTATACCGGCCGGGTGTGCGTGATCGGTTCGGCGCTCAAGGAGCATGAGCTGCACCACCTCTTCGGCCTGTAAGGAGAATGCGGCATGGAAATTCCTGTTTATCTCATTGCCGGTTTTTTGGATGCCGGTAAAACAAACTTTATCAACGGCGTGCTGGAGGACGGTTTTGCCCGTGAGGACCGGACATTGCTGATCTGCTGCGAAGAGGGCGAGGAGTCCTACTATCCCAACGTGCTGAGCAACGTCTTTACCACCACGGTGGAGGATTTTGAAGAACTCAGCGTGGAGTACTTCAAGAAACTGGAAAAGATGTACAAGCCCAAGCAGATTATCATCGAGTACAACGGTATGTGGAATATCGAGAAGCTGTATCAGGAGCTGCTGCCGGCCAACTGGATCCTCTACCAGATCATGACGCTGGTGGATGCCCGCACCTTCGAGATGTACGCCAAGAACATGGGTCAGCTGATGATGGAGAAGATCATGGCGGCCGATATGCTGATTTTCAACCGCTGCAACGAGGAACTGCGCGCCAAGCTGCGCAGCCGGAATCTGCGGATGGTGAACCGCCGCGGCGACATCTATCTGGAAAATGAGGATGGCACCAGCGAGGAGTACGTCACCGAGGATATGGCTCCGTTCGATCTCTCCTCCGGTCATTTGGATGTGCCGGACGATGATTTCGGCGTGTGGTATGTGGACATGATGGACGCCACCGACCGCTATGACGGTCTGACGGTGAAGTTCAAGGCCATCATGTGCCATTCCAAGAAGTACAAGGGCGTTCATTGTCCCGGTCGTTTCGCCATGGTTTGCTGTGAGGACGATATGCAGTTCCTGGCCCTGGTATGCAAGGGCGAGGGACTGGAGAACTTCAAGGACCGTGCCTGGGTGGAGATCACCGCCACGGTGAAGAAGGAAGAGGACCGCGCCTACGAGGGCGTGGGTCCCGTGCTGTATGTCAGCGAGATCCATCCCTGTGAAAAGCCGAAAGAGGAAGTTGTCAGCTTCTGAAAGAATAAAAGCCGGACTGCGGTAGCAGTCCGGCTTTTGGCGTTAAATGCTGTGATATTCGTAGAGACGGTAGAGTTTTTGAGCCATTTTTCCGGCGTAGAGCTTGCGGAAAAGCTTTTGTTCATTGACCGGCAGTTGATCGATCAGATTCTGCGGCGTCATGTCGTGCTGCTGCACGAACAGCAGGCCGCTGACGGTCAGCTCCGCCGGGTGGTCCACGCCGTAGACATGGGTGACACCCACATCGTTGATGGGGTTCTTATATTTGCTCATTTTCGCGGCAAATCGGCTATAGCAGTCTGTCAGCAGCGCGACTTGTGCAAAGTGACTGCACAGGGCGCTGAGCAGTGCCGTTCGCTCTTCGTGCGTCAGGTACATGCTGACGCCTTCCATCACCACGATGGCCCGTTTGGCTGTGGGGATAGCTTTCAGCCATTCGGGTGTGCGCACATCGGCCGTCAGCATTTGATAGGTATCCGTTTCGGTATAATAACGCTTGCGCTGGGCAATGACCGACGGAAAGTCCACATCGTACCACATGCGGTCGTCTCTACCCACACGCAGCGCGCGGCTGTCCATGCCGCAGCCGATGTGGAGAACCACGGCGTCATCCGATGCGGCGATCTGCTGCTGCACCCAGCGGTCAAACACAGCAGAGCGCATACCCATATAGTAGGCCAGCCATTTGGAGGCCGCTTTTCCCTTGAGGGGGAAGCCTTCGGCGGCCCAAATCTCCTCGGCCTTGGGGTCGTGGAGCAGGATGCCCTGCCGACTCACATAGGCTTTGCCGTACAGGGGGATATACAGGGTTTTGTTGACGCTGTCCATAGAAGATCTTTCTTACAGCCAGGAACTGTCGAAGCCGTAGGGAAGCAGTTCTTTCAGCGTAAAATGCTTGGCATCACCTTTGCCGTTGAGGCAGATGACCTCCAGATCGGGGGCAAATTCCATCATCACCTGACGGCACACGCCGCAGGGGACGCAGAAGTCTTCGCTGCGACCGGCGATGGCAATGCGCTTGAACTTGAGATAGCCCTCGCTGACGGCCTTGGAGATGGCGGTGCGCTCGGCGCAGATGGTGGGGGTGTAGGATGCGTTTTCGATGTTGCAGCCGGTAAACACAGTGCCGTCTTCACATTCCAGCGCGGCACCCACGGGGAAGTGGGAATAGGGGCAGTAGGCGCGATCGAGCATTTCAACGGCCATTTGGCACAGATCTTTTTCGGTCATATTTCGTTCCTCCTTGTGGGGATTTGGTGATGAAAAGGCGGCAGAATGAACTTCTGCCGCCTTTTATTGTAGCGTATTGCGCCCTTTGCGTCAAGGGACTTAAGACAGCTCCGCCTGACCGGTGTAGAGTTGATAATACTTGCCGTGCTGGGCAATGAGGTCGTTGTGGTCGCCGCGCTCGATGATGCGGCCCTGCTCCAGCACCATGATGGCCTGAGAGTTGCGCACGGTGGACAGGCGATGGGCGATGACGAACACGGTGCGGTTCTCCATCAGCGAGTCCATGCCGGCCTCAATGAGCTTTTCCGTTCGGGTATCGATGGAGGAGGTGGCCTCATCCAGAACCAGCACCGGGGGATCGGACACGGCGGCACGGGCGATGGCCAGCAGCTGCCGCTCACCCTGACTGAGGCTGCCGCCGTCACCGGTGATGACGGTGTCATAGCCTTGCGGCAGGTGACGGATAAAGGTGTCGGCATTAGCCAGTCTGGCAGCGGCATAGACTTCCTCGTCGGTGGCGTCGGGTCTGCCGTAACGGATGTTCTCGGCGATGGTGCCGGTGAAGAGGTGGGTGTCCTGCAGCACCACGCCCAGCGAGCGGCGCAAGGAGTCTTTGGCGATCTCGGTAATGTTGATGCCGTCGTAGGTGATGGTGCCGGACTGGATATCGTAAAAGCGGTTGATGAGGTTGGTGATGGTGGTCTTACCGGCGCCGGTGGAGCCCACGAAGGCGATCTTTTGGCCGGGCTTGGCGTAGAGACTCACATCGTGCAGCACGGTTTTTTCATCGGTGTAACCGAAGGTGACATCCCGGAAACGGACGTCGCCACGCAGTTCCACCAACTGGCCGTCGGGTCGTTTCCATGCCCAGTGGCCGGTGCGCTGCTGCGTTTCGGTGAGGGTGTCGCCGTCCTTCTCCACGCGAACCAGCACGGTCTTGCCCTCGTTGGTTTCGGGAGTAGCATCCATGATGGCGAAAATGCGTTCAGCGCCGGCGATGGAGGCCAGCAGCACGTTGATCTGTTGGCTGATCTGGCTGATGGGCTGACCTACCTGCTTGACATACAGCAGATATGCGCCCAGCGAACCCACATCGAAAGCACCGCCGATGGCTAAAAGGCCGCCGACGCAGCAGGTGACAGCGTAGTTGATACGGGAAAGGTTGGCCATAGCAGGCATCATGGCACCGGCGTAGGTCTGCGCCAAGGTGGCGGCTTGACGATAGTCGGCATTGAGCTGGCTGAACTCGCGGATGGATTTTTCCTCGTGGTTAAAGACCTTAATGACCTTTTGGCCGTCGATCATCTCCTCGATGTAGCCGTTCAGAGCGCCCAGCGCCGCCTGTTGGCGCTGGAAGTTGGCACGGCTCTTGCCGCCGATGACTTTGACGATCAGGAACATCATTACCAAAAAGGCAAAAGAGATAAGCGTCAGAACCCAGTTGAGCACCAGCATCATGATGACGGTGCATACGAAGGTGAGGGTGTTGGAGATCACGCTGGCGAAGCTGGAGTTGATCATCTCCGACACGGTGTCGATATCGTTGGTAAAGCGGCTCATCAAATCGCCGGACTGGTGGGCATCAAAGTAGCCGATGGGCAGTTCCTGCAGCTTGGCAAACAGGTCCTGACGCAGCTTTGCCACCGTCTTTTGAGAGATGCGCACCATAATGCGCGAATAGGTATACGAGCAGCAGGCGCTGAGAAGGAAGCAGCCCAGCAGCAGTGCACACATTTTGGCAAGGCCGGGGAAATCACCGGGGACAATGTAGTTATTGATGATGGGTTTCATCAAATAGCTGCTGGCCACCGAGGCCAGAGAACTGATCACCAGACAGGCGGCCACCAGCACAAACAGGAGCTTATACTGGCTGATATAGACCAGCAGCCGTGCCACGGTGCCTTTGAGATCGTTGGGACGTTGGAAACCGTGACGTCCACCGGGGCCGTGACCGGGACCGGGGCCGGGTCTGCCCTTGGGGGGCATGGGGGGCTTGGGTGCGTTAGCCATCAATGCTCACTCCTTCCTGCTGGGACTGATACACCTCGCGGTAAATGGTGTTGGTTTGGAGAAGCTCTTCGTGCGTACCTGCGCCGTTAACGCGGCCGTCGTCCATAATGATAATCAGATCGGCATCCATCACGGAAGAAACGCGCTGGGCGATGATGATCTTGGTGGCACCGGGCAGCGTGTCGCGCAGGGCAGAGCGGATAGAGGCGTCGGTGGCGGTATCCACGGCGGAGGTGGAGTCATCCAGAATCAAAATCTTAGGCTTGCGGAGAATAGCACGGGCGATGCACAGACGCTGCTTCTGACCGCCGGAGACGTTGGTGCCGCCCTGCTCAATGTGGGTGTTGTAACCGTCGGGCATACGGGAGATGAACTCGTCGGCGCAGGCAATGCGGCAAGCCTCGCGAATTTCCTCTTCGGTGGCATTAGGATCGCCCCAGCGGAGGTTTTCCAGAACGGAACCGGAGAAGAGGGTGTTCTTCTGCAGCACCATGGCACAGGCTTGACGCAGGTGCTCGGTGGTGTAGTCTTTGACGTTGCGGCCGCCCACATACACGGCACCTTCCGTGGCTTCGTAGAGACGGGGGATAAGGCTCACCAGCGTGGTTTTGGCGCTGCCGGTACCGCCCAGAATGCCCACCGTCATACCCGAATCAATGGTGAGATTAATGTTTTCCAGGTTCCAGCTTTCGGCGGTGGCGTGATAGCGGAAGTTAACGTTCTCAAAGCGGATGGAGCCGTCTGCCACTTCCAGATCGGGCTGGGAAGCATCATCGGTGATCTCGGGCTGTTCATCCAGAACTTCCACGATACGCTTGCCGCAGGCGATGGCACGGGTGAGCAGCATCATCACCATGGAAACCATCATCAGGGACATGAGGATCTCGGAGACGTAGGTAAAGAACGCGATCAGATCGCCGGAGAGGAGCGTGCCTTCATAGACATAGTGACCGCCGATCCACAGCACGACGGTGATGGTGCTGCCCATCAGCAGCATCATAATGGGCATGAAGGTCACCACAAAGCCGAAGGCCTGCTCGGCCATGGCGCGCAGGCGGGTGCTGCGCTGGGCAAACTTCTCTTTTTCCTGTTCCTCACGGACGTAGGATTTGACCACGCGGATGGCGTTGAGGTTCTCCTGCACCACCAGATTCAGATCATCGGTGGCTTTCTGCAGGGAGGTGAAGTAAGGGCCGACCTTGCGGATCACCAACACAACGGCGACAATCAACAGAGGAATGACCACCAGAAATACGCGGCTGAGGCGTGTGGAGATAGCCAGCGCCATCACCAGCGCAGTGATCAGCATGGAAGGGGCGCGAACAAACATGCGCATACCCATCATCAGTGTCACCTGCACACTGGCCACGTCGCTGGTCAGTCGGGTGATGAGAGAAGCGGTGGAAAAGCGCTCAATATTGCTGAAAGAGAACTTCTGCACTTTTTCATATTCGGCCTGACGCAGCTGGGAACCAAAGCCCATACCGGACCGGGCGGCCAGCGCCGAGGCGCCTACGCCGCAGGCAAGGGCGGCCATGGCCATGAGAACCATCTTCAGACCGGTAACCAAAATGTAGCGGCGGTCACCGGTGTTAATGCCGTAGTTGACGATGTCGCTCATGGCCAGCGGCAGCATCAGCTCCAGCACGGCTTCGCCGGCGGAGAGCAGCACACCCAGCACAATGAAGGACCGGTAGCCTTTTGTATAAGGGAAGAGTTTTCGAATCACGGCCTTACCTCCTCGGTGTTTTCGGTGAGATTGGCGGCGGCTCGCAGCAGCAGACTGCGCAGCAACGCCAGTTCCTCAGCGGAGAAACCTTGCTCCAGCTGTTCGTTGACCTGATGGAATACATCCTTGAGCATGCTGTGAGCGCTGCACCCGGCGTCGGTCAGGCGTAGAATGCGGCAGCGTCCGTCGCTGACGGAGGCGGTACGGGTGATGAGCCCTTTCTCCTCCAGACGGCTGACAATGCCGTTGACAGTGGAGGGCTTGACCATTAAATAGTCCTCCAGCGAGCGCTGATTGACCTCCGCTTTGGCGTGGAAAAGGAAATCGATCACGCGACACTGCATAGGCGAGATGTCCAGGTTGTGGAGCTTGCGGTCCATCAGTTTGTGGATCTGGTGATCGCAATATCCCATCAACGGGCCGAAATGGCTGCAATTTTGCACGTTGCAGGATTTCACACGGCCACCCCTTTCTGTTAGTTAGTATGCTAATAATTAGCAAGCTAAATAATAAACCTTGCCCGGGGGCGTGTCAAGAGAAAGAGGGGAGAGGCGGTGTGAACAATTTGTTAATAATCTATCAAAGCGCTTGACGGGACGGGCGACGGTGGGTATGATAACATCAGATCAATAAAGAAATGACAACAGTTCTCTCTCTCCTTTTACCAAAGCAAAAGCGACCGGCCCGATGCCGGTCGCTTTTGTTGTGGGGACTTACCAATTGCTGCCGGCATTTTCTCCGTCGGTCAAAATGCCGTCGGTGTCGTGAACGCGTCCGTTGCGCAACATATCCTCATAGCTGCGGCCCTGCATCAGGCTGTCATAGCTGTCGCTGCTGGTGGAACCGTTGTAGCCGGGAGTGGCATAGCTGCCGTAGTCGTTATAACTGCGGTTGCCGTTGGCAGGATTGTTGGCGCTTCCGTTGTTGAATGTGTCACCGTTCCGGGTGTCGCTGTTCTGGGTAGTGTCGTTTCTGTCGGCAGAAGTGTTTTTGTCGGTGGTACAGCCGCTCAGACCCAGCATCAGCGCCATGGCCAAAACCAGTGAGAGAATGGTTCTTTTCATGCAAAGCTCTCCTTTCTGGTGAAAAAACGCGAACGTCGCGTGAGGATAGTATTTGCGGCGGCAGAACAAATAGAAGCAGCAAGATTTGAAAAAGAACCATTTTTTTGCCGTAAGTGGATAATGATTGCAAAAATACGACAGGTGGGCTATAATAAATAAACTATACTGTAAAAGAGAGCTGCAAGGGAGGAAACAAATATGCAGGAAATGGAAAGACAGTTTCATATCCGCTGCGTGGAAGGCGATGTAGGCCGCTACTGCCTACTGCCCGGTGACCCCGGCCGCTGCAAGGCCATTGCCGCGCATTTTGACGACGCAGTGTTTGTATCCCAGAACCGGGAATATACCATCTATACCGGCACGCTGTTGGGCGAAAAGGTGTCCGTTTGCTCCACCGGCATTGGCGGTCCTTCCGCGGCGATTGCCATGGAAGAGCTGCACAAGATCGGCGCCGATACGTTTATCCGCGTGGGTACCACCGGCGGTATCGCGTTGGATGTGTGCTCCGGCGATGTGGTGGTGGCCACCGGTGCCATCCGCTTTGAACATACCAGTTGGGAATATGCCCCCATTGAGTATCCTGCTGTGGCCGATTTTGAGGTGACCAGCGCTCTGGTGCAGGCTTCCAAAAAGCTGGGCAAAAAGACCCACACCGGCATCGTGCAGTGCAAGGACTCTTTCTACGGTCAGCACGATCCCAAGCGCATGCCGGTCAGCTATGAGCTGCTGCAGAAGTGGGAAGCGTGGAAGCGTCTGGGCGTGAAGTCCAGCGAGATGGAGTCTGCCACCCTCTTCGTGGTGGCCAATGCGCTGGGTGTGCGCTGCGGTTCCTGCTTCCACGTGGTGTGGAATCAGGAGCGCGAGGCGGCCGGCCTTGACCAGAATATGAGTGAGGATACCTCCTCTGCCATCGAGGTGGGCATTGAAGCCATGAAGCTGCTGATTGCCGCCGACAAGGCCGAAGGCAAGTAAAAAATATAAAAAAGAAAGACGCCTTGTGGGCGTCTTTCTTTTTTATGCGCCGGGGATGCACCCGGCGTGATAGGTGATATAGACGGTGTTGACGAATCCGACACCGTCGTTATTGGCACGGTACTGCAGGATGGTGATGTTTTGCGCCGCATCGTACCAGACGGTGTCGCCCCAAGTGGGATCGTTGGGGAGGGGGATTGGCTCCAGCGTGGAGAGATAGGCGGTGATCCATACATCCAGTTCGTCCGGCTGACGCAGTGTTTTGAGCTTGACGGTGAATTCGTCCATGCCGCCGGTGCCGCGGTAGAGGCAGTATCGGGGGACGGGGATGGTAACACCGGAGAGGAACTCCGACTCACAACGGCCGGTGAAGAAGGTGCGGTCGGTGCAAAGAACAATCAGCGCGGCAGTCATCAAAACCACCAGAGCCAAGACAGAGGCCAGCAGCGCGGTACGGCGGCGTGACCGGGCAGTGAGGTAATGGGCATAACCCTCCATATACTGCATGGATACCTGCGGCTGGGGCTGCGGCTGGAGGTTTTCGCCGCTGAGGAATTCGTCCAGCGTCATATCAAGGGCGGTGCACAGTGGTCGGAAGAGGGAGACGTCGGGCATAGTGGCGCCGTTTTCCCAGCGGGAGACGGAGCGGTCGGAGACGCCGAGCTTTTCTGCCAGCTGGGCTTGCGTGAGGAATTTTTCTTTTCGCTTTTCGGCCAGATGCTGACCGATCTTTTGCTGATCCATACAAAAGACCTCCTTTCACAGTGCACAAGATAAGATCAAACCGCCTTTTTGTACAGGACAAGGGGTGAGAGTGAGAAAAAAGCGGATGCACGGCATCCGCTTTCCCTTATTTCTGTAAAAATGCCTTATAAGTTTCCGCTTTGTGCACATAGCTTTCGGCGCTTTGGCGGTTGGCAACGATCTCTTCGTCGGTAACGGCGCGGCGCACCTTGGCGGGGCTGCCCATGGCCAGTGAGCCGTCGGGGATGACCGCACCCTGCGTGCCCAGAGCGCCTGCGGCGATGATGCAGTTCTTTCCGATGACGGCGCCGTTGAGCACGATGGCACCCATGCCGATAAGGCTGTTGTCCCCCACGGTACAGCTGTGAAGGATACTGCCGTGGCCCACGGTCACATCGTCGCCGATGGTCATGGGCTGCAGGCGATCGGTGTGCAGCACGCAGTTATCCTGAATGTTGGTACGTGCGCCGATCACAATGGGCACGGATTCCGAACGGACGACAGCGCCAAAGAAAAGGCTGCTCTGCTCGCCCACGGTCACGTCGCCCAGCGCGGTGGCGTTGGGGGCGATGAAAGCGGAGGGATGGATATCGGGTGTTTTCATAATGGGCACCTCACGGAAAACAGCCGCTATGGCTGACTGTTATTTTTCGACAATATGGATGTTCAGATGGTCGTAGGTCATCTCCACGCCGGCTTGGGCAAAGCAAGTGCGCAGCTGCTCGGTCAACGGGAAAAGAACGTCGCCGTAGTGTTCCGGCTTGCACCACACGCGCACGGTATATTCGATGCTGCTGGCACCGTAATTGGTCAGCAGAACTTCGGGAGCAGGGCTGTCCATCACGTGATCGACACAGGATACGGCTTGCAGGCAGGCGGTACGGACGGCGTCGGTGGGGGCGTCGTAAGAGGCGGTGACTTTCACCACAACGCGGCGGCGGCCCAGCGTGGTGTAGTTGATGATGCGATCGGCAGAGAGAGTGCTGTTAGGTACGATGATGCGCTGGCCGTCAGTGGTTTCCAGATAGGTGTAGTTGAGGGTGATATCCTGTACCGTGCCGGTACCGCTGGAGGTCTCCACAAAGTCGCCCTCTTTGAAAGGCTTGTTGGCCATGATGACAATGCCGCCGGCGATATTGGCCAGCACACTTTGCACGGCCAGAGACACGGCCAGAGAGAAGACGCTCAGCAGCGCCACCAGAGAGGTGACGGGAATGCCCAGCATATCGGCGATGATCAGAATGGTCAGGATCCACAGAACGGTCCGGATGCCGGTGAGCGTGTAGCGGCGGATTCGTGTGTCGAGGGATGTCTTGGCCAGAACTTTGCGCAAAATCGTCATAATGATCCGGCATGCGATCAGGCATAGCAGAAAAGCGGCCAGCGCACCCAGCGCAGAAGTCAACGTCACGGTGCCCCAGTTCAAACCTTCGGCATTGGTGATGCCAAGGGAGGAGAGAAGTTCGTTCACGGCAGAGGCCTCCTTCAAAATAAATAGAGTACTTCAATTATAGCACCGGGAAAAGTGTTTGACAAGAAGGTGGCGTTATTGCTGCAATCGCAGATGCATATTTTACTTTTTTCTCTTTGGGTGTATAATGAAACTGCGGTCATACCGTATATTAAAAAAAGAGAGTATAAATTTAAAGGAGAGAGAAAAAATGGAAAAGTTTTTCCGCGTAACGGAGAAGGGTTCTACTATCCGTACGGAAATTGTTGCCGGTCTGACTACCTTTATGGCAATGGCCTACATCCTGATGGTCAACGCCGGTATGTTTGCTGATCTGGGCACTGTGTCCTACGGCGCTATCTACATTGCCACCGCTATTTCCGCCATTATCGGTACCGTGCTGATCGGTCTGCTGGCCAACCTGCCTCTGGCGCAGGCTTCCGGCATGGGCCTGAATGCTTTCTTTGTCTATACCGTCTGCTTCGGCTTCGGTCTGAGCTATGCCAACGCTCTGGTGCTGGTGCTGGTTGACGGCGTGGTGTTCCTGCTGCTGACCGTTACCGGTCTGCGCAAGATCATCTTTGATGCCATTCCTGCTGCCGTCAAGAACGCAATTGCTGCCGGTATCGGTCTGTTCATCGCCTTCATCGGCATGCAGAATGCCAGCATCGTGGTGGACGACGGTGCCACTCTGGTGAACCTGCACTCCTTCAACCTGCTGGGCGGCAGCACCACCTGGGCTGACATCTTCCCCATCCTTCTGACTCTGGTGACCGTGTTTGTTATCGGTGCTATGGCCTATAAGAAGGTCAAGGGTGCTGTGCTGTGGGGCATTCTGGGCTCTGCCGTTGTGTACTACATCATCGGTCTGGCCACCGTTCCCGGCTTCTACGCTTCCGCTGTTGCTCCCAACCTGACCTCCGACTTCTTCGGCGCTTTCAAGGATTTCGGCTCTCAGGCTTTCCTGAAGGTCTTCACCGAAGGCTTTGACTTCTCCGCTTACATCGCCGCCAACGGCACGGCTTCTTTCGTCGTAATGTTCCTGACGACCATGCTGGCTTTCTGCATGGTGGATATGTTCGACACTCTGGGCACTCTGTTTGGCGCCTGCTCCGCCGGCGATCTGCTGGACAAGGACGGCAACATCCCCAACCTGAACAAGGCTATGCTGGCTGACGCCGTGGCTACCTGCACCGGCGCTGTCTGCGGTACTTCCACCGTCACCACCTTCGTGGAATCCTCCGCCGGTGTGGCTGAGGGCGGCAAGACCGGTCTGGCTTCCATGTCCACCGCCTTCTTCTTCTTCGTGGCCATGTTCCTGGCTCCCGTTGCCCAGCTGATCCCCACCTATGCCTGCGCCGCTGCGCTGATCTACGTGGGCGTTCTGATGATGAGCAACGTGCGCAACATCGAGTGGAGCGATCCCGCTGTTGCTGTGCCTGCCTTTATGACCATCGCTTTCATGCCCCTGACCTACAACATCTCTTACGGTATTGCTTTCGGCATGATCGCTTACGTGTTGATCAAGCTGTTCTCCGGCAAGGTCAAGGAGGTCAATGTGGCAACTTGGGTCATCACCGTGCTGTTCGCCGTGATGTTCTTTGTGGCTCGCTGACACAAACGGATTTCTTAAGAAGAGCTGCCTTTGGCAGCTCTTCTTTTTGCCAAAAAACAGAAAAAAACGCTTACATTCTCTGGAAATATATGGTATAGTTATGTACCGAAAGGAAAATTGGCTTGATGCTTGCGGAGAAGGTGAAAGCGATGTTTGCGGTGGATCAACTGGTGGTTTATGGCGGCGAGGGCGTGTGCCGCGTGGAAAAAATCGGGCCGGCCGGCATTCCGGGCGCAGACAAGACGAAGCTTTATTATACGCTCTCGCCCTTGTACCGCACAGGACAAGTGATCACTCCGGTGGACACCAGAGTTTTGATGCGTCCGGCGATGACAGCCGCCGATGCGCAAGTACTGATTGCGGCGCTGGAGAAACTGGAGATACCGGCTGTTCCTGTGGGCAATCCGCG